>JAUIKJ010000173.1 GCA_030430835.1 Candidatus Hydrogenedentota bacterium | reverse complement strand
GCCATCTGCGGGGTATAAATCGTTCTCGCTTGACACCCCACGAACGCTTGGAGAGGCCGTAGCGCAATGAAAAAGAACGACACGATTTACCTGATTTCCAACGGCGATTTTCGCGACACGGCCTGTGTGGGCTGCTGGCCGATGCAGGACGCCACCCTCAAGGAAGTGAAGAAGGCCTTCACCAAACTGGGCCGGAAGACGGTGGTGCTGCCGAAGTACGACGCCAAGCGCAAGCATGGCTTCGTGACCAAGCAGCACGAGGGCGCGTCCATCTTCTCGCAGATTCCGGCGGATGCACCCGTGGTGATTGTGCTCAGTTGCTGGGCCTACGCCCACCACGTGTCCGGTCCGCTCCAGACCCATCGTGGCCCGAAGCTGCTCGCCGGCAACTTCGACGGCACCTGGCCGGGGCTGGTCGCCCTGCTCAACCACGCGGGCACCCTCGAGCGGCTCAACGTGAAGCACGCCCGCATCTGGTCGGAAGGCTTTACGAAAGACCCCTATTTCATGGAGAAGCTGGGCGAGTGGGTGCGGACCGACGAGATCAAGCACGACGCCCGCCATCTCACCAGCGCGGACAAGCTGAAGCTCCCGGCGAAATCTCGCAAGTTCGGCGAGCAGGTCGCCGGGGATATCTTGCGTGAGCGCCGGATCATGGGCCAGCTCGACCCTGGCTGCATGGGCATGCTCAATGCCGTGATGGATCCCGCCAAGCTCGGCGCGGCGGGCATGCCGATCGAATACCTGAACCAGTCCGATCTTCTCGCTGAAATGGACCTCGTGTCAGACCAGGAGGCGCAGAAACACCTGAACTGGCTCATCAAGAAAGGGGCTTGGTTCGATTGGGGTACCGACCAGTACACCGAACTGGTGCACGGTCAGGTCATCAGCCAGATGAAGATGTACTCCGCCGCCGCGCGGATGGTGGCGCGTTACGGCCTTGCGGCCATCGGCATTCCCTATCAGCTTGGCCTCGTGCGCTGTTGTCCGGCCTCGGACCTCGTCGAAGGCATGCTGAACAACGCCGACCGTCCGCCGGTGCGCGACCCCGAGTCGCGCTCGGTCGTGAATGCGGGACGCCCCATCGTTCACTTCAACGAAGGCGACCTTGGCGCCGGCGTGCCGCAGATGCTCATGAACGAGATCTTTCACCGCATGGGCATGCCGCCGGAAACCACGCTGCACGACGTGCGCTGGGGCCGCGAGTGGGAGGGGCGCTTCCTTTGGGTCTTCCTCATCTCCGGCGCTGCGCCGCCCGCACACTTCGGCGGCTGGAAGAACACGAACGTCTACCGGCAGCCCGAGATGTATTTCCCGCTCGGCGGCGGTACCTGCTCCGGCGTGTCCAAGCCCGGGGTCATTACTTGGGCGCGTGCCTATGAGCGATTCGGTGAATTCGGCATGGACTGCGGCACGGGCGAAGTGGTGGAACTGCCGGATGCCGAAGTCGAGGAGCGTCTCAACAAGACGACCCCCGTATGGCCCATCGCGAACGTACACATCCCCGGCTATGGCCGCAACGAGATGATGGCGACGCATATGTCCAACCACATTGTCATGGGCTACGGCGATATCCTGCCGGAGTTTATCGCCACCTGTCAGAACCTGGGCATCAAGGTCCGCGTCGCGGGTGATGTGCGCGGACGCTTCAAGTAGGGGCTTGGGATCCGGGATCCACGAGCGTGTTTTCCTTCCGTCAGCTCGACCGGCGGGAGAGGTCTTGGGCGTCATGTGTGGCCCAAGATTGCTCCCTCCGGTGGAAATGACATGGTGCGGATCGAAGCGGCCGTGCGCGGCGAGACTGCCAATTGATTCTCGAATCCCTATACCCTAAGACAAACGAATTGGGGCGGACCAGCAGGTCCGCCCCAATTTCTTCTACTAAATTCAATGGCTGCCTATAGCACAGCGGCGATCGCGTCGCACAGCGGGCCCATGTTCTCCGGCGTCATGCCTGCCACGTTGATGCGCCCGGAACCGACAATGTAGATCGCGTGCTCATCGCGCAGACGTTGCACCTGATCCGGATTGAGACCGGAGAAAGAGAACATGCCCTTCTGCTCGGCGATGAAGGAGAAGTCCTGCGACACGCCCTTGGCTGCGAGCGTCTCCACGAAGCGCGATCGCATCTCGTTGATGCGGCCGCGCATCGCGGCGAGTTCGGCTTCCCACTGCGCGCGCAGTTCGGTATCGGCCAGGATCGTCTGCACCACGGCGCCACCGTGCGCCGGCGGGTTGGAGTAGTTCGCGCGGATACTGATCTTCACGTGGCTGAAGGCGCGCTCCGTTGCGCCGGCATCGGCGCCAACGATCGTCAGCGCGCCAACCCGCTCGTTGTACAGGCCAAAGTTCTTGGAGAAGGAACTGCACACCAGCATTTCCCGTCCCGGCGTGGCGAAGGCGCGCAGCCCCGTGGCGTCTTCCGTGAGTCCATCGCCGAAGCCCTGATAGGCAAAGTCGAAGACCGGCAGCAGGCCGCGCTCGGTCAACAGTTCGGCCAGCGCCGCCCACTGTTCCGCATTCGGATCCTTGCCGCTCGGATTGTGACAGCATCCGTGCAGCAACACCGCATCCCCAGCCGGCGCCTCGCGCAGTGCCGCCGTCATGGCGTCGAAGTCGAGTGATTTGGTTGCGTGATCGTAGTAGGGATAGCTTTGGGTTGCGACACCGGCCGCGCCGAAGATCGCCTTGTGATTCGCCCACGTGGGATCGCTGAGCCATATGGAGGTGCCGGGAAACTTCCGCTTGAGGAAGTCCGCCGCGACACGCAGCGCCCCGGTGCCACCGGGCGTATGCGCTGTGGCTGCCCGGTTGGCTTGGAGGATTTCATGTTCGTGGCCAAAGAGCAATGCACGCACCAGTTCGCCATACTCCACACTGCCCGGAATCGCGAGATAGCCCTTGGACTTCTCGGTCTCAAGGATGCGGCTCTCGGCCGTCTTTACGCTTTCGAGCACGGGCGTCTGATTCTGGGCATCCTTATAGACGCCGACACCGAGATTGATTTTCCCCGGGCGCGGATCCGCCTTGAACTGTTCATTTAGGCCCAAGATTGCGTCCGGCGGTGCCTGGTCAAGTACGTCAAACATCCACATCTCCTTTATAGAAGCACGTTGGGATTTCCCCACTACCGGGAAAGATGCGCATGATCATACGTAAGCCGGGGGGATTGCAGCAACGCGACAGGTATACTGCCCCGATGCGCCACCTCTTTCTATTCGCATTGATCTTGCTGCCGGCTTGCGGCGGGCGCACGCCGGAGCTTCCCGCACCGCCCGTGCCTGCCCCGTCCGGCGTGCCGTCTCCACCGAAAGACACGGCGTCTCAGTACGCGACCGCGCTCGCGGATGCGTGGCACTATGCCGCGGATGCGACCGGCCTGCACGCCGCGCAGGTGACCGCGCTGCATACGCCTGAGCCTGCCGTATCCGCGAGGCAGCCCCTCATTCCTCATGCCGATGCCCTCACGCGCCACGGCGTATCCTGGGGCCTGAACGTGGGCGGCAAGCAACTGCTGCTGCCCTTTTCAAGCGGACCACGGGTGCGCATGGGCGATGCGAATCCGCACGCCGTGTTGTCCTCCCGCAGGTTCTACGATGCCGAGCCGTGGCAGCGTGCCGCCTGGCGTCAGCTCGAAGCGGGGGAGACGGTTGTGGAGGGGCCGGAAGCCTTTCGGCTGCGCTTTCTCGGTGCCCTGCGCAATGTGGCCCAATGCCGCGTTTGTCACGATCAGGACGCGCCTGATGCTCTGCTCGGTGCCTGGTCCTACAGCCTGGATGAGATCGCGGACGACTAGGCCGGTAGTATCATCCGGCCCCGTTGCATTCCCTGCGCTCGGGCCATGTCGTCCATGGGGTCTCGGCCAGACTCGAATTGAGATAGCGCGGGTCACCGGAGACTTCCGCCCCCAGCCACGACGGGCGTGCAAAGGTGTCCTCCTCCGCCGCCAATTCAATCTCCGCCAGCACCAGTCCTGCATTCGCCCCATCGAAGACATCTACTTCCCAAGTGTGGGCACCGAGGGAAATATAGTAGCGGGTTTTCTCGACCCGCCGGTCCGCGCAATGCTTCGCTAGCAGTTCCTCCGCATCCTCGAGGGGAATCGGATACTCGAACTCCGCCCGGCGGATCGCCAGGGTAGCCTGCTTGATGTTCAACTTCGCTTCGCCCCCCATGATGCGGACCCGCACCGATGCGGGTGGCCCCAAGGCGAGGTAGCCTTGACGGCAGGGCGCACCGGCGCCGGCAACGGCGCGCCACGTGCCATCGCTCACCAGAAACTTTCGCTCGATCTCGATTCCCATGAAGACCATGATAGCGCGAATGTGCAGCGGGATGCCGCCCTCCCGCTGGGCAGCCGCAGCGGGATGAAAAACCCGGCTTGCTTCCCACCAGGATACAATATATGGTGGTTCACGACGCCATACTACCCCACCCAGTATACCCCGCGCGGCGTGTCAAATTATTGACACCAAAGAAGTTACGCGGGATAAACATTTGACGAAATTGGGGGTCGGTGATACAATACCGAACGGGGATTCCCTGCGGAATCTCCGGGCCATGCCGAGCTTACGATGAATCAGGGGACAGGTATATGCTGGGTCGTAGAAAAGCGAATCCCGAGGAGGCGCCGGACAATGCTCCCGCGCAGCATCCTCCGCTTTCGACCCCAACCGCCCTGCACGACGCCTCCCAACCGCCCTCGCACAAACATCTCGGCGAGCTCCTCGTTGACGAAAACCTGATTACCCCCGAGCAGTTGCAGGAGGCCCTGGAGGTCCAGAAAGCCGAGGGCGGCTTTCTCGGACAGATCCTGGTGAAGAAGGAGTTCGTCACCCAAGAGGCCGTGGCCTCCTGTCTGGTGAAACAGTGCAAGATTCCGCACCTGAGCCTGCTCGATTACGACGTGGGTCAGGATGTTCTGAGTCTCATCCCGGAAGACGTCTGCCGTCGCTTCAACCTGTTGCCGATCGACAAGCTCGGGCGCATCTTGACTGTGGCAATGGTAGATCCACTGGATCTGGAAGCCCTTGAGCATGTGCGCCGAGCCTGCCCGGATCTCCGGATCAAGCCGATCCTCTGCAACTGGGAACACTACGAACTCGTTGCAAACAAAATCTTCCAGGGCGATTCCAAGAAGAGCGGCGGCGGCGGGCGGGCCATCACGGCGGAAAGTCTCGGCCTCGGCGCACCGGCCCCTGCAGCAAAACCCTCTGGGGACGACCCTTTCGCGAAGGCTGCTGTCGATCAGGCGATCAACAACCTTACCCAACCCGCGAAGTCGGGCGCGCCCGCGCCGTCTGCGCCTGCGTCGGGTGGTGCCTCCGCTCAGGAGATCGCGGCCGCGGTCAGCGGCAGCATGCGCGAGTCGATGAAAGAACTCGTGGCCGCCCTGGCCGACCGCCCAGCGCCGGCTTCCGGCGGACAAGCCATTGATCCCAATGCCCTCGCCGATGCGATGCGCAGTTCCGTTCAGGAGGCCGTTGCCGCGTTGGGCGCACAGATACAGGATCGCAGCGGCGAAGCCGCGGCCGTGCCGCCGGGCTTGAGCGGGGAGGACCTCGCGCAGGCGATTCGCGAGAGCATGCAGGAAGCGGTCGGCGCGCTTGCAACGCAGATGCAGCAACATGCCGCGGCCAACGCTGCCGGCAATGCCGCTCCCGCACCGGCCGGACCTTCGACGGAAGATCTGGCGAACATGATCCGCGACGGCGTGGGCGGTGCGATGCAGGAGGCGATGGCGGCGGTGCTGGTGCAGATGCGCGCGAGCGCCGGGGCCGAGCGTTCTGAACAGCCGGATATGGGCCAGATCGCCGAAGTAATCCGTGACAGTGTCGGCGGCGCGATGCAGGAAGGCATCGCCGCATTGGTCGTGCACCTGCGGTCGATGGGCGGCAAGAGTGAAGGCGGCATGGATCCCGCCGTGCTCTCGGCCGCGCTACGCGAGTCAATGCAGGAGACCTTGGCCGCCCAGCAGCAGGCCCAGGCCGAACAGAATGCGCGTCTCGCGCAGATCGCCGAAGCGACCCTGCAATCGGTGCAGCAGGCAAACCTCATTGCCCAGCAACAGGGCGAAGACGAGGGTGACGCGCCCACCAAGAAGAAAATCAAGCTTGCGGCTTCGGTCGCGGCATTCAGTGCGCCGGCAGGCGCGGCGAAGAAGCAGGGTGAACTGATCAATCCGGAAGCCCGGGCGGCGGCCGACAACGAAGTGCGTGCCTCGCTGGAAACCGAGCGTCCGCAGGAGAACTTTCAGTTCGAGAGTTTCCTGCCGGGGCAGGCGAACGCCTTCACCTTCAAGCTGGCGCAGGCCGTGGCGGCAAATCCCGGCGGCGACTACAACCCCTATTTCCTCTTCGGCAGTGTGGGCGTGGGGAAGACCCACCTTATCAACGGCATGGGCAACGCCATCCTCGCGGCACAGCCGGGGCTGCGTGTCGGCTACGTGAG
>JAUIKJ010000172.1 GCA_030430835.1 Candidatus Hydrogenedentota bacterium | reverse complement strand
TTGCCACTGGGATGGAAATGGGTCTCCAGTACCAACCGCGATCCCTTCGGAACCGGCACCGCCACCCCGTCGGGGAAGAGCTGCGGCAAGGTACCCACGGCGTAGCCACCGATACGCTTGTCCTGTAACCCGGAGGCCATGCCGCCATAGCCCGGCCCCGGGTCCGCGGCTTCGAGGTCTGCCGTCATGCCCGCACTGTCCAGCGCAAAGAGGCTGTGGTGCACCACTGATCGCGCGCTCGGGTGAAACTCAATTCCCTTGAGCCAGGTACCCGCCGGAAGGTCCGGAATCGCCAATGAAAAATTCCAGTAGATGTCCGCGCCGTCCGCGGGCACGGGGTAGCCCTGCTCCATCGCGATCACAATGTCCGGTTCACCGAGGCGCCAGCCATTCGTAAATTCCGGCGGCGCGGGGGTACGCGCGGGATCGCCTTCAGGCGCCCCCTGCGCCGCCCAGCGTGCAAGCAGGGCCGTGTCCCGCGCGCTCAGGCCGCGCTCACTCACAATTGGAAAGTCGCTGTGCGCGACTTTCCAAGGCGGCATGAACGCGTCGGCGGTGACACGGGCGATCAGTTTCGCCTTGCGGCTGACTTCCTCGTAGTTGGTGAAACTGAAGGGCGTGCCTTCGCCGGGGCGATGACATTCCATGCAGTGATTGTGAATGATAGGCGCAATGTGTTCGGCGTAGGTGACCCGTCCGGGCAATTCCGCCGCGCGTTCCTCCTGTGGCGCGATGGCCCCGCCAAAGGCCGTGGAGGTGGCCACCATTCCGATGCATGCCACGAGGCCAAGAACCTCAGTTCGTGGATTGATGCACGCCATGCTCGCTCTCCTTGTCGCGGTGCTCCGCGTGGTCTTCCGGCGCCTTAAAGGCAATGAAACATCCCAGCGCATCGGTGCGCGGATTCGCCACAGGCCGCCCTGCAAGAACTGCGGTGATCGCGTCGTGCAAGTCATGCTCGGTCACATGACGGCGACGCTTACCAAAGTCGGCGAAGGCGTTGTCGATGCGCCCGCGATAAACCAGTTCACCGGCAGCATCGAACACCGCCGCTTCCGGCACCCGCGTGGCCCCGGCACGCCGGGCAAGTGTCTGCGATGCATCGTGAATTGCCGGGAAGGTAAAACCATAGTCACGGCCGTGCGCCTCGATCTCCCCGGGCTCCACGCCAATATCGGCATAGACGCGAAAGAACGCGACGTCGTCATCCTGAAATTCCGCGGCCAGTCGCATGAGGGTGGGTGCGCTGGCATTCGCGATCGGACACTCCGTGGCCACGAAAACCAACACAGTCGCCTGATGTTGTTCCGGTGCAAAGGTGGCCGGGGCCACGAGTCCCGCACCCGCCTGCGCCGCTGCCGTGACCAGAAAAAGAAGTACATGCGTCATATCGTCGGCCTCCGATCTACGCCCCATTAGTGCCTGCGGCAGCGCGTGCGGTTACAAATCTCCCGGTTTTCGACCCGCGCTAACATGGCGCAAACGATTTGCCAGCAGGTGCTTGCGGGTGAAACATTCCCGCGCTGAATGGGGTCCAATTCCCCAGTTGCCGGGGGCTTCCGGCCCCTCCCGTAGTGACACCAAAGGACGACATCCCATGATTCGAATCGCTGCCGCCCTGCTCTTGTTTGCCCTCACCGCGCCACTGGCCGTGGCCGCGCCCCCCGAAGACGGCACCCGCATCGCGCGCGCGGAAAATTTTCGCCTCAACGATCACCGGGACGCTTCCCATGAGTTATATCGCTTGGTTGATGCGGAGGCTGTCGTCCTGTTCACCTACGGCGTCGGCTGCCCCATCGTGCGCCAGAGCGTGCCGGAACTGAAACGCCTCGACGAGATGTACACGGAGAAGGGGGTCCGCTTCCTCCTGCTTGACGGCAATGCGCACGGCACCCGCGAAGAAGTGGCCGAGGACGCCAAAGAATTTGGGGTCCCCTTCCCCATTCTTGTGGACCCCGCGCAAACCGTGATTCGAAACCTCGGCATCACGCGCACGGCGGAGGCCATCCTGATTGATCCGCAGGATGACTGGAAGATCCTGTACCGGGGTGCCTTGGACGACCGCATGGACTACGGCACGCAAAAACAGGCCGCGGAAAACACCTGGTTGCGCGACGCACTGGACGCGCATCTCGCCGGTGAGGCCATCGCAACCACGCGCAGCGAGGTGAAGGGTTGCAAGATAAGTGTGCTCGAGAAAAACGATCTCAGCTACAGCGAGGACGTTGCCCCCATCCTGGCCGAGAAATGCGCGGGCTGCCACCGCTCCGGCGCGATTGGCCCCTTCGCCCTGAACGGCTACAAGAAGGTGCTCGGTTGGACCGACATGATCGCGGAAACCATTCGCACCAAGCGCATGCCTCCGTGGCACGCTGACCCCGCCTATAGCCGCTACCACAATGATCTCTCGCTGAGTGTGGAAGAGGAGCGCACACTTCTGAGTTGGATCGAGGCCGGCGCGGAACGCGGCGAGGGCCCGGACCCGCTGGAAGACCTGCCCCCCCACAGCAACGAAGGCTGGACCCTGGGAGAGCCGGATCTCATCGTCGAGATGGCACAGCCGGAAGAGCTCCCGGCGGAAGGCACCATTGACTATCGCTACATCTATGTGGACGCGAAACTCAATGAGGACAAATGGGTGCGCGCGGCGCAGGTGAAGCCGAGCAATCCCGCCGTGTTGCACCATTGCCTGATCTTTATCCTGTACCCGGAACAGTACCAGCACGTGCAACCGGACAACCGCGGCGGATTGAGCGGCTATTTCGAGGCCTTCCTGCCGGGCACGGAGATCGAACCCTATCCGGAAGGTACCGGACAGTTTGTGCCGGCCGGCTCCATCTTCGTGTTCCAGATGCACTACAACGCCACGGGCAAGCCGGAAACGGACCAGACCCAGATGGCCCTCTACTTCCACGACGAGACCCCGGCGGAAGCCCTGACGATTGACGGTGCCTTCAAGACGCGTTTCCGCATTCCGCCGCATGAGAAGGATCACCCGGCTTCAGCCACCTTCAAGGTGGAGCAGGACATGCGCATCTGGGGGGTGTCGCCGCACATGCACTACCGCGGCAGCCGCGCGCGCTTCGACGCGGTGCAGCCGGATGGCGCCATGGCGACCTTGCTGAATGTGCCCTACTATGACTTCGACTGGCAGCCGATGTACCTGCTGGACCAGCCCTTTACCCTGGCGAAAGGATCCAGGATTGAAGTTTCCGGCGCGTGGGACAATTCGCCGACCAACCCCGCAAACCCGGATCCGGAAGAGTCCGTCGAGTTCGGCAATCAATCCTGGGAAGAGATGTTCATCGGCTTCGTAAAAAAATCGGTACCGATCGACGAGGAACTCTACACGCCGCGTCCGGTCGAGAAGAAAAACTCGGGCGAGAAGCTCACCAAAGAAACCTTGGTCGGAACGGAATGGGACATCATGGGCCGCTACCAGATCACGATTGCGGAAGATGGCGTCCTGAACATGGGCACGATGAAGGTCGGCCGTTGGGAAATGCGCGACGACCTGAACCTGAATATCAGCGCCTGGAACCGCGAATTAACCGTGCTGGTACGCGGGGATGAACTCCTGGCGAACGGCCGAAAGCTCAAGCGCCTGAAGTAATCCGGGCGGCTCAGCCAAAGTCCGGTATCTTCAGCCGCTCACCGTCCTTGAGCGCGGACTGGTGCGCCACAATGCCCGGCGCGGTGTAGGCAATCGCTTCATAGATGTCCACCGCGGGTTTCCGCGCCTTCAAGACTGCATCGATGAATTCGTGCGTGATGAAGCAGTGCGACCCGTGGTGCCCGCTGTCGTGCCGCAGGGGCTCAGGAAGCATGTCGCCCTTCCACCACGCCGGCTGATCATAGGCTTCCACTTCCGGCCGGGCACGGGTGAAGCCACCGCTGTCGAGTTCCGTCTGCGCGCCCGCACGCACGACGAAGGGCCCTTCGCCGTACTCGCTCTTGAAGAACAGGCTCATCGCATCGCCATACCACTCGGCTCGCTCACCCCCACCGTGCGCGCCCTTCCACCAGACCTCCACGTTGAAGGCGTGGCCGCGGTCAGACTCAAAGAGCGCGGTCTCGTTCCAGAAGGGATTGTCATAGGGGTTGCCCACGAGTTCCGGGCTGTCATCGCCCCAACCCGTGCAGGATACCGCCCGCAGACGCTCACCGGTTACACCGATGAGATGGGCCGTACAATGGGTCGGGTAATGCATCGGTGCCAGGCCATGACGCCAGGTCGGCTTGCCGTTTTCAAACCACAGCGTCTCCAGCCCGGCATGGTGATACGCGGAGGTACAGGCATACAGCACGCCGAACGCGCCTTCTTGGTAGAACTTCCGTGCGGATATCGTCGTCTGCTGCCAGTAGCTCGTCTCGGCCATCATGAAGGTCAGGCCCGTCTTCTTCACCACCGCAAGCAGGGCATCGCATTCTTCGAGGGTCATCGCAACCGGGACGGCACAGAGAACATGCTTCCCCGCTTCCAGCGCTGCAATGCTGTGCGGCACATGGTTCGGCGCTTCGGTGAAGATACCGACCGCGTCGATGCTGTCGTCGAGAATCATCGTTTCCAGTGATTCATGCGAGCGATCACAGCCATAGGTTTTCATCAGACGGTCGCGCCGTTCGGGACGCAGGTCGCTCACGGACGCCACTGTGCAGCCGGGATGCTCGTGAAACTGAAAAGTTGCGCCGAAGCGGCCGCCCACCACGCCGATTCGCAGTTTCTCCGGATAATCGAAGTCCGCGGCGAAAGCACGCGGAGACCAGTAGGCCGCGCCCGCCGCGGCAGCGCTCCACTGAAGAAACTGCCGACGGCTCGGACGATAGCGTTTGTGCGACTTTTCCATGGTGCGCGATACTCCTTCGTGGTTGCCCTGCATCGTATCGGGATTGCTCCACGATCGCAATCACACCGGGGCGCAAAAAAAACCGGCGACCCCGAAGGGTGCGCCGGCGTGGCAAGGTGAACTCGTTGCGCTGCTACTCGGCCCGCGCGAGCTGGTTCGCGTCGCGTTCTTCGAGGGCACGCAGCATCTCTTCCTTCGTCTCGGCAAAGTCATCCGCGTCGCCGTCGAACCAGGAGAGGTTCATCCAGCCGATCATCATTTCTTCCCAGGTCTGGTCACCCCAGTGAATGGGCTTGGAAGGATCGGGGTTGTAGGGATTGTTCGCGGAGTTGTCAAAGTGCGCGATGGTTTCCATCCGCGTGCCCGCGGGAATGAAAACCGGCTCCTGCAGGATGTAGGTCGTCTGCCAATTGAAGTCAAAGTTTGGAACATGGAGCAACTTCCGAGTGGTACCGTCCGGGAAGTGCGCAATGAACTCGTAGCTCTTGCCACGGTAATGCATGTGTGGCGTCATCGAGTAGAGAATCGCGTTCTTCGGGAAAGGGCTCGTTGCTTCGACCCGGTGCGATTCAGCATGCGGTGGAATCTCGAACTCGAAGTTCACCGTCGTCGCCGTCACCAGTTCGTGTTCCGGCGCTTCATCCGCGAAGCGCAGGGCAATCTTTGATTGGTCCGTTTCCGGCTTGCCGGTAGGCGTGTAGTGCATCTGGAAGATCAGCGTCGAACCTGCAGGTATCTTGTAGGCCATGCCCTTGGGCAAATCCACCGCAACCGTACCCGGCGCGAAGCCAATCAGAAAGCCACGACCAATCTTCAGGAAATCGCCCATATCGTCGCCCGGGTGGTTCGGGTCGCGTACGTAGACCAGAATATGGTGCACCACCTTCGCATTGCCGGCCTGCACGTCCATCGCCTCGATCCATCTGTCTTCGGTAAATCCGGTCGGGATCTCAATGTTCATGTACGGCACGACGCCGGTCGCCGCAATCTCCACTTCTTCCGGCATCTGAAGCACGACATCCGGATCCTTAATGCGCCAGCCTTCGGGCATGTCGAAGGGCGGCAGCGCCTCTTCCGGATTACCGCGCTTGTAGCCCGTTTCCATCCAGGTCACAAGGGTCTGAATATCCTCGTCGCTCAGGCGCCGGTCATTGCGGAAGGTGCCCACATGCGGGTCCGCGTGCCAAGGCGGCATGCGGCGGCTCTCCACCACCTCGCGCACCATCGCCGCCCAGCCCTTGGCCTGGCGGTAACTGGACAGGGCCAACGGGGCCACGCCACCGACCCGGTGGCATTCTTCGCAGTTCTCGCGCAGCAGCGGCGCAATGTCCTTCGTGTAGGTAATCTCATCTTCGGCGATCGCCGGGCCAACGAACGCCCCGGCCATCAGTGCGCCGCCCAATAGACATGCATTCAGGATTCTCATGGTTCCTCACTCGGGTCATGGGGTAGAAAAAGCGCGGCCAGCCACGGTGTCGGGCGCTCCCGCCACACCCTATTAGAATGCCCGAAGGCCCATTTGGTGTCAAGGACACTAAAGCGAAATTCCCGAAAACTTACCGGCACACAAAAAAGCTGCCCCCGGCCGGGGGCCGGGGGCAGCGAAGATACCTATTCTACAGGGCTTAGTTGCCGAGCGTGATGT
>JAUIKJ010000171.1 GCA_030430835.1 Candidatus Hydrogenedentota bacterium | reverse complement strand
CGCCTTCGCCTTCGCCTTCGCCTTCCGCTACGGCCATCTTCCGGGCTACACCGTAGATGCCGGTCTCCGTGATCTCGATGGAGACCAGCGAATCGTTCGGGTCGACGTCGAAGGGGACAAAGGGGATCCACTCGGCGTTGTTTGTGTCGTACTTCACCGCGATTACGTCGCTCGCGGCGTAGGCCGGGTCGTTCGGATAGTAGGGCATCTGCAACAGCGACGGCGCGGGCGGCGCCGGCACCGGCGGCTCGATCGTGGCGGAATAGATCACGGTGTCCACGTCAAAGGGTGCGCCCTTGACGACCTGATTGATCGTATTCGGACTCGGGATCGGATCGGTGTCGAATATCGTGAAGGGCCACAGGTCCACGTCGAATCCCGGCGTGATGCTTGTGTTCACATTCATCGTCGCGCCCAGCGCCGTGCCGATCTGCACGTCGGTTGTCATGTCGCCCGGCGACCCCGGAACGAAATCCAGAATGATCCCTGTACCGTCTGGCGGATTGAGCAGGCGGCCGTCCTTGCACTCGATGATCGGCGTGCCGATAGCCATGTTGCCGGGTTGCGGATCCGCCCAGTTCACATTGAACTTGATCCACACGCAGTCCTTTGCCGGCACAGTGACGGGCACCGGCACCTGTTGCACATTGGCCGGATCACCGTCCACCTGCCAGTTGACCCGTACCTGCTTGTCCTTGTTCGTGTTATTGCACACGAGTATCCGGAACATCGCGCCTTCATCGCGGACAATCACCCGCTCCGGCATCCATTTCACCCGCAGCCCGGTGCAGGGACCGAAGTCTTCCCCTTCGGGTTCGCCCTCGCCTTCCCCTTCCCCTTCGCCCTCCCCTTCACCCTCGCCTTCCCCTTCACCTGGAGGCGGGCCGCCACCGCCACCCACACCGCGGCCCCAGCCGCCCCAGTAGTAGTCCTCGGTCTCACCACTGCTGAAGCCACCTGCCGGCCCCGATCCATCCCAGCCGCTTGCACCGAAGTCCGCACTGCTGAGTGTCGTCGTGCTAATGGTGGCCCGGAACCAGGTCGGATAGGCGAAGAGCAGCCCTTCGCCCCAGAAGAAGGGACCCGCATTCACGATCTCGCTCGTGCCCGGTGCTACGGTCACCGGAAAATTCTGCACTACCCATTCGGTCACGGTACCGCCAAGCACCGCGGGATAGGCTTCCCATTGGCCGTCCTGATTAAAGTCTACCGCCACGTTGAGGTAGCGCGTGGTGTTGGGTGCGGCTGCCGGCACCGACACCTCGAAACGTGCCCAGGTCGAAACCGGAATACCCGCCACGAGGAAAAAGAATCCGCGGAATCCGTCGTCGAAGAAATCGGCATTCGTCACATTGGCCGAGGTCTCCGTATCGATGAACGCGCCCAGGCGTTCGTTCGGCACGGCATCGTGAAAGGGGCCGGTCCGCCCCGCAAAGCCCGTGTTGCCCGTGGGATCCAGCGTGGGGTAGTGCCCCTGCAACGGACCGAAGTTACCCGAACCTGCTTGGTCCGGTGCGTCGCCAAAGTCATAGTCGACACCGGCGCTCGCGGGCGCGGCCAAGCCGGCCCACAAGCCGAATAGAAACAGTACCCCCGTCAAGAACGAATGGAAATACACTCCGCGCATGGTGATGGCGCTCCTCTCAATGGGACGGCGCCCAGCCACTACCCCCGGCCACAATGCGCCTGCCCGACGTTGTGCTCCCTGGCGAACAGGTGGTTCGCCACCCAAGCGGTGAGCCCAATCCCGCGAAGAGACTGCGGAAAATCGCGGAAATGCCACCTGATCGTGGCCCGCTCCCCTGTACGAACTCTACCCCCTATTCGTGGATCTGTCAAGGGTGTATCTCGTTCGACAGTCCCCCGGAGCCCTGTGCTAGAGTGCAAGTTTCTGTCCGACTACGGGTTTTCGTCGAGGAGAATTTTCGATGCGTATTCCATTGGTTGTTGTACTTACTCTGGCGTTGGGCGGTGGCCTGCCCGCGGCCGCTGAGGACCTTCCCGGCGCGGGTGCCGACGCCGGCAAGACCGTGATCTACCGCGACACGTGGGGGGTGCCGCACATCTACGCGCCCACCGTCGAGGCAGGTATGTATGCCATGGGCTGGGCCCAGGCGGAGGATCGCCCGGAACAGCTGTTGATGAACCTCAAGATTGCACTCGGCGAGAGCGCAGAACTCACCGGGTCCGGTGGTATCATGGCCGACATGGTCACGCGCATGCTGGACCACTACGGTGTGTCCAAGGCCAATGCGGATTCGATCGACCCCAAGGTGCGTGCCCACGTTCAGGCCTTCGTGCGCGGCATCAACGCATGGTACGAAGTACACCCCGAGGATGTGCCCGCGTGGTGGGGTGACCGCGAAGTCGACGAACACATGATTTCCGCCTTCGGCCGCCTGTTCCTCTACAACTGGTCCGTCGACGATGGGATCGGCGATCTCAAGCGTGCGGGTATCGAGCCGGGCTTCGATCGCACCCGCCGTGGTTCAAACCAGTGGGCCGTGTCCCCGAAGCGCAGCGCGAACGGCGCGGCCATCCTGTACATCGATCCGCATCTGGGCTGGTGGGGCCCGTCGCGCTTCTGGGAATTTCGTGTGCATGCCGGCGAATGGCAGGGCAGCGGCTTCACCCTTGCGGGCCAGCCCTATATTGGCCTCGGGCACAACGCGGATCTCGCCTGGGCAATGACCACGGGCGGCCCGGACACGGCGGATATCTACGAACTCGAACTGAACCCCGACAATCCGCTGCAGTATAAGTACGATGGTGAATGGCGCGACGCGATCGTGAAGGAAACCACGATCAAGGTGAAGGACGGCGACGATCAGACGATGCCACTCTACTTCAGCCACCACGGCCCGATCGTCGCCCTGCGCGAAGGCAAGGCCTACGCACTCAAGACGGCCTACGCGGATGTCGTGCGCGGCAACGAAGCGTGGTATCACCTGAACATGGCCAAGGACTACAAGGGCGCGAAGAAGGCGATGGCGGGGCAGACCATGTTCCCGCAGAACGTGATGGTGGCCGATACCGCCGGCAACATTTACTACCAGCGATCCGGTCGCGTGCCGATTCGGCCGGAAGGCTACGACTGGTCACTGCCCGTGGACGGTTCGACCTCGGCCACCGAATGGCAGGGCTTCCATTCCACCGACGACCTCGTGCAGGTGCTCAACCCCGAACAGGGCTACATGCAGAACTGTAATATCCCGCCGGACGCGATGATCCCCGGCAGCCCGATGCAGCCCGCAAAGTATCGGGGCTACATCTTCAGCGACCTCGGCTACGGTCCGCGCGGCGGCTGGAGCAACGAGCGCGGTGCGCGCGCCATCCAACTGCTCGGCGCGGATGACTCGGTGACCGTGGAAGAGGCACTGGACTACGCGCTCGATGTCACCGCCTACGGGTACGACCGCTGGATTCGCGAGCTCTTCAGCGCCTATGGCCGCTTCGGCCGCGACTTCCGCGACCAGGAAGGCTACGAGGATGCCTTCAAGGAATTGATGGATTGGGACGGGCAACTGGCCAAGGATTCCAGCGCGGCGCTCAAGTACTTCTACTGGCGCAAGGCCCTGCGCGAAGAACTCGGTTCCCGCGTCAACGGCCATGTCCGCGACCGCATCGACCAGTACTACCTCATGTCCATTGGCGGCTACCCGCCGCGCCATGAGATAGGCGACACGAAACAGGAGGCCATGGCCCGCGCACTGGCGACCGCGATCGAAGAGATTAAGGCCGACTTCGGCACAATGGATGCCGTCTACGGCGATCGTTTCCGCGTCGGCCGCGACGACGTGTCCTGGCCCGTGGGTGGTGGCGGGACCAGCGAGACTGGCCGCACCCTGCGCAGCATGAGCTTCGAGAAAGAGAACGACGCCCACCAGCAATGGGGGAAGGGGGGACAGACCTCCACGCAGATCGTCGTACTCACCCAACCCGTTCAGAGCTGGACCCAACCGCCGATTGGCCAGAGCGACCGGCCGGAATCCCCGCACTACACCGACCAGGCCGAAAAGCTCTTCAGCCCCCGCGAGATGAAGGAGACCTGGTGGCTCCCCGAAGCACTCGCCGGACACATCGCGTCGCGGGTGGAACTGGACGCGGAGTAAGGGACTCGCGCAAAGCCGCAAAGACGCCAAGAAAAACTAGATCTTGATCTCGTTCCCAAGCTCCCGCTTGGGAACGCACTTGTCCGCGAAGCGCCGCTTCGCACATACAAGGTCGCGAAGCGGAGCTTCGCGCGGTCATTTTTTCGTTCCCAAGCAGGAGCTTGGGAACGAGGAAAAAGGCGCCAAGAAAACTCAAGGGCCGTTCCGGATTCGGAACGGCCCTATCTTGTTCTGTCCTTGCTTTGCGTCTTCGCGCCTTGCGCGCGAATGTTCTATCCCCGCAGCTTTACCAGCAGATCCTTGCAGCGCTTGATGCCTTCGATCTCATCGAGGCGGCTGCCTTCGTATTCGATGCCGATGTAGCCGTCGTAGCCGTGCTTGTCGCAGACGATGCCGAGCATGCGCTCGTAGTCGATCTTGGTTTCCTCGCCGGTCTCGTCGTTGAAGTCGTAACACTTGGCGGAGACCGCCTTGGCGTAGGGCATAAAGGCATCGATGGCGTCGTACTTGTCGACCTCGTCGGGGAAATTGCCGAAGTCCGGCAGCGTGCCGAAGCGGGGGTGATCCACGGCCTTCATCAGGTTCGTCAACGGCTCGATGTAGGACGACGGGCCCCAATGGTTTTCGATGATGACGTTGATGTTCTTTGAGTCGCCGTGATCACAGATGGCGCGGAAACCGGGCACCGAGGTGTCGGTGAATTCCTTGAGCGCTTCCGGGTTCTCCAGAAAGTCCTTCGGGGCGCCGCCCCAGTTCATGCGCACGGAATGGCAGCCGAAGTCCGCGGCAATGTCGATCCAGTGCTTGTGGTTTTCCACGGCCCGCTCACGGAAGCGCTCGCTGCGCGCGCCCACGTCGCCCTGACCGTCGATCATGATCAACAGGATCTTCACATCGTTGTCGGCCGCGTTCTTCGCAAGCTCGTCCAGATAGGGTTGCTCGTCCGACGCAAGCATTCCGCTCACCAGTTCGATCGCATCGATGTCCCACTCCTGCCGGGTCATCTTCGGCATGTCGAGGAAGGGGCGCTTGTCGTCGCCCTTGCCCACCGTGCGGTGCAAGGACCAGGCCGCCAGGGAAATACCGTAACTCCGTTTCATCGCCGTACCCTTCGCCGCATCCGCGGCCATCGCGCGTCCCGCGCCCACGGCAAGGGCCGCGGCGCCGGTCGTCTTGAGGAACTCTCGTCGCGTACTTTTCGTCGTCATGCCATTCGTCTCCATTGCTATCCGGAAGAGATTCCCTTAGACTCTAGTGAATGGCGGCGGCGTTTTCCAGCCGGCGCTATCGCGCGAGGAGCAGTGCCGATTTTGGCCGGACCGTGTACCGCGGGCGCCACCAGCGCCCGCGACGCCATAACGCAGTGTGTCGATGCATTGCGCAAGGAAGCGCCGGGCGTGCGCGAAGGCAGCGTCGACGCTGTTCACACGATGCGCATCGCATCCCGTCGTCTGCGTGCCGCCATGAAAGCCTTCGCGCCCTACGCCGATTCGGAGCAGGCGGCCGCGCTTGTAGCGCAGGCGAAGGCCGTGACCCAGGGGTTGGGCCGCGTGCGCGAGGTGGACGTACTGATTGCGATGCTGGAGGAATGGCGGCGCGATTATTACCCGCCCTGGAACTTCGCGGCGGGACACGCCGCCGGCGTCCTGCGCACCGAGCGCGAGTCCTTGCAGGCGCGCTGCGCCGAGGTGGCGGCGATGGCGGATGATGTTGTCTTTACGCAGGCGGTGACGACGGTGGACGGCGATGCGTGCCTGCGTGTGCATATGGCCGGGGAACTGCGCGATTGTTTCGACGGCGCGCGCGCCGCCTACAAGCATTGGCGCACGACCGGCGACGGCGCGGACCTGCATGAGGTCCGCAAGGCGCTCAAGCGCCTGCGTTATACCTGCGAGCTGTTCGCGCCGCACTACGGCAAGAACCTGAAACAATACATCAAGACCCTGAAGGCCACCCAGGATGCCCTGGGCGAATGGAACGATCGGCGCATCCTGTGTAAGACCCTGGACCTCCTCGAGGCGGGCGCGCCCTACCGCGCTGCCCAGGGCTTCCCGGAGTTGGTGCGCGATGCCGAGGAAGAAACCCAGGACGCGGCGAAGGCCGTGCGCAAGGCGGCCCGACGACTCTTGAACAAGGACGCACGCAAGGCGGCGCGAGCGATCTTCGACACTCCGAAGGTCACGTGCTGCGCGCCGGACCGCGGCGAGAAGGAATAACCGCTTTGGCTGTACAACGCAACGAGCATGTGCGCACGGTGGGGATATTGACCTCCGGAGGCGACTGCCCCGGCCTGAACGCAGTTATCCGCGCGATTACCAAATCGCTTGAGCCGGAAGGCGTCGAGGTCTTTGGTATCCTGGAGGGCTTCACCGGGCTGGTGGAAAACCGCTACGTGCGCCTTGATTCGGCCCAGACCAGCGGCCTGCTCACCGTCGGC
>JAUIKJ010000170.1 GCA_030430835.1 Candidatus Hydrogenedentota bacterium | reverse complement strand
TCAGCTCTCGTTGCTGCTGCGCCGCCCGCCGGGCCGCGAGGCCTACCCGGGCGACGTGTTCTACCTGCACTCGCGTCTGCTGGAACGCGCCGCGAAGATGAGCGATGAATGCGGCGGCGGCAGCCTGACCGCGCTGCCGATCATTGAGACGCAGGCAGGCGACGTGTCCGCCTATATCCCGACCAACGTCATATCGATCACGGACGGCCAGATCTTCCTGGAAACGAATCTCTTCTACTCCGGCGTGCGCCCGGCGATTAACGCCGGCCTCAGCGTGTCGCGCGTGGGCGGTTCGGCCCAGATCAAGGCGATGCGCAAGGTCTCCGGGTCGCTTCGCCTCGACCTCGCGCAGTACCGTGAACTGGAGGCCTTCGCCCAGTTCGGCAGCGACCTCGATCGCGCCACGCAGCTGCAGCTCAATCTCGGCCAGCGCCTTGTGGAAGTGCTCAAGCAGACGCAGTACAAGCCGCTGCCGGTAGAGCACCAGGTCCTCATCATCTACGCGGCCACCTCGGGCCACCTGAACCAGGTGCCGCTGAACGCGGTCGGCCGTTACGAGCAGGAACTCATCCAGTATTTCGAAGGCGAAGCCGCGGCGGTCCTTGCCGAGCTGCGCGAGAAGCGCGAGCTGGACGAGGACATGAAGTCAAAGATCGACGGCGCCGTGCGCACCTTCACCGAATCCTTCAACCTGCGTAACAGCGAGGCCGCGGCAAACTAATCATGGCGAACCTGCGCGACATCAAACGGCGAATCTCCAGCGTCAAAAGCACGCAGAAGATCACCCGTGCCATGAAAATGGTGGCGGCTTCCAAGCTACGCCGAGCCCAGGCTGCAATCGTGCAGGCACGCCCCTACGCCTATCACATGCGTGATCTCGTGGACGGGCTCGCCAGCCGCGCCGAGCGCGACGCGCACCCGCTGCTGCGCCCCGCGAAGGGCGAGGGCGCGATCGCGCTGATCGTGGTCACTTCGGACCGCGGCCTCTGCGGCGGCTTCAACGCGAACATCGTGAACCGCACGCTGAAGAACATTAACCACCGCTTCGCGGGCCGCGAGGTGCGCATCACGGCGGTGGGCCGCAAGGGCATCGAGTTGCTCAAGCGCCGTGGACAGCCAATCGACAACGCGCACACCGGCCACGCCGAAAAGAGTTTCATGCAGTTGGCGGGCAGCCTGCTCGAGGGCGCGCTGGAACAGTTCCTCGACGGCAGCGTCGATGAGGTGTGGTGCGTCTACAACGAATTCAAGTCGGCCGTGCAGCAGGAAGTGACCTTCGAACGCCTGCTGCCCTTCGTGAACGATGCCGCCGCGGCGCAGCCGGCCGGCACGGCCGAAACCGATTATCTCTACGAACCGGGCACCGAGGCGGTGTTCGAGGCGCTACTCAACGCGCACCTGCGCGTCCAGCTCCGCCGCATGCTCTACGAATCCGCGGCGAGCGAATATGGCGCGCGCATGACCGCGATGGATGCGGCCACGCGCAACGCGGGCGAAGTGATCGACCGGCTCACGCTGGCGTACAACCGCGCGCGACAGAACGCAATTACCACGGAACTGATCGAAGTCATCAGCGGCGCCGAGGCGCTGTAGGAGCGGGATATGAGCACCGGAAAAATCACGCAGGTTATTGGCCCCGTCGTCGACGTCAAGTTTGCGCCGGGTGAGCTGCCACCGATTTACAACGCCCTGCACATCACGCGGGGTGAAGGGCAGACGCTCGTCTGCGAAGTGGCGCAGCATCTGGGCGAAAATATCGTGCGGACCATTGCGATGGACGCCACGGAAGGCCTGACCCGCGGCATGGACGCGGTCGACACGGGCGAGTTCATCACGACGCCGGTCGGTGAAGCGGTGCTTGGCCGCATTCTGAATGTGATTGGGGAGCCGGTTGACCAGATGGGCCCGGTGCAGTCGAATGAACGCCGCCCGATTCACCGGGAAGCGCCGCAGTTCGATGAGCTGGCAACTTCCACACAGATGTTCGAGACGGGCATCAAGGTCATCGACCTGCTCGCGCCCTATTCGCGCGGCGGCAAGACCGGCCTCTTCGGCGGTGCTGGCGTGGGCAAGACCGTGCTCATCATGGAACTCATCAACAACGTTGCCAAGCAGCACGGTGGCTACTCGGTATTTGCCGGCGTGGGCGAGCGTACCCGTGAGGGCAACGACCTCTGGCGCGAGATGAAGGAATCGGGCGTTATCGACAAGGCCGCGCTGATCTACGGCCAGATGACCGAGCCCCCCGGCGCGCGTGCGCGCGTGGCGCTGACCGGCCTCACCGCCGCGGAATATTTCCGCGACGAACAGGGCCAGGACGTGCTGCTCTTCATCGACAATATCTTCCGTTTCACGCAGGCGGGTTCGGAAGTGTCCGCGCTACTCGGGCGTATGCCCAGCGCGGTGGGCTACCAGCCCACCCTCGCCACGGAAATGGGCGAACTGCAGGAACGCATCACGACGACCAAGCGTGGCTCCATCACTTCGGTGCAGGCGGTATATGTGCCCGCGGACGACTTGACCGACCCCGCGCCCGCGACGACCTTCGCGCACCTCGATGCGACCACAGTGCTTTCCCGCCAGATTGCAGAGCTGGGCATCTATCCCGCGGTCGACCCGCTCGACTCCACGAGCCGTATCCTCGACCCGCGTATCCTCGGCGATGAACACTACCGGGTCGCGCGTGACGTGCAGGCGATTCTTCAGAAGTACAAGGACCTGCAGGACATTATCGCGATCCTGGGTATGGACGAACTTTCGGAAGATGACAAGGTGGTGGTCTCCCGCGCCCGTCGCATCCAGCGTTTCCTGTCGCAGCCCTTCTTCGTGGCCGAGCAGTTCACGGGCATGGCCGGCAAGTATGTCTCCATCGCGGACACCATCCGCAGTTTCAAGGAGATCCTCAACGGCGACCACGATGAACTGCCCGAGAGTGCATTCCTCTACTGCGGCGCAATTGAGGAAGTGGTTGAGAAGGCGGGCAAGGTGAAGGCCAGCGCATGAGTGAAGACCTGATCGAGATCGTCTTCACGGCGCCGGCCTATGATTCCGTTCATGTGCCGGCACGGGAAGTCCTCGTGCCCGGTGAAGGCGGTATATTCACCGTGCGTGCGGGCCACACGGCCCTGCTCTCAACCCTGGCGCCGGGCGTCATCCATGTATTTACCGACCAGGATGAAGAGCGCTACTTCGCGGTCAGCGGGGGCTTTGCCGAGGTGCGCGACAACAAGGTTACCATCCTGGCCGAGGCCTTCGAACCAGGCAATGAGGTGGACCTGAAGCGCGCGGAAGCCGCGCGTGCCCGCGCCGAAGAGCGCCTGCTTAAGCCGGACGAAACCACGGACCTGCTCCGCGCCGAATCCGCGTTGGCCCGCGCCATGGCCCGTGTCGAAGCCCATGGCGGCGAGGGCTACTAGGCGGCGCACAGCGCACCCAAACCAAAAACGAAGGACCCGCAGCCAGAAACGGCCGCGGGCCCTTTTTCTTTCTGCCGGGATATCGGCGCCTAAAACGAGTAGCCGAAGGCCAGGGTCGCGGCATTGACGCCGGAGTTGTCGTCGTCGAGCCCGGCGTTCGAGATGTGCTCGAAGCGCGCGGTGACGTGGAAGGGCTTCTTGAACTTGTAACCCAGGCCCGCGCCGGTGAGAAAGTTCACATTCGATCCGTTGCCGTTGAACTCGTTCCCGTGAAACAGGGCGTTGGCCTCAATCTCGAAGAAGACCCCGCGCTGCTCCTTCGCGATCTGGTAGAAGCGGGTGGCGAAGCCGAAGCCCGCGCCCCACACGGTGTCGCCGTCATAGTCGTCGTTGCCGTGGAAAACATCTTCAAACCAGTCGTCGTTGTGCTCGTTGTCCTGCGCATAGGTGACCAGCGGCAGCAGGCGCAGGCCCAGCGCGATGTGATCCGTCACGGGGAATTCCCATTCGACGGAGCCCACGACCAGAATGTCGCCAGCGCGATCTGTGCTGCCGGAATCGACGCCCGTGCCCACGGCGATCTCTGTCCGCCAGTGTCCATCACGAAAGCCCGCGTCGCCCGCGAAGGCGCCCGGCGCGAGCGATACCACCAACCCGGCGATCGCCAGGAACATCCATCCCTTACTCACCATGTCGAAATTCTCCTTCCATTGAATCCGCTGAGGATGACAGTTTATTCACAATTTCAAAAATTGTCAATGGATTACGGAAGGAGGGAGGCCGAAGCAGGTTCGGGAAGGACTTAGACTGCGGCGCTCTGCGGCCGCCGGTAGTTCCAGTGGCGCAGCGCGAAATCCCAGTGGGCCTCAACCTTGGCGATGTCGCCCACACTAATCTCGAAGGCGTTCTTGCGGTAGGAAGTCTGCGCGTTGATGTGGCGCTCGATGGGCAGCGCGGCACGCTCCCAACCGGGCAGAGCCAACTCGTCATAGATTCGCTGTACTTCGGCCAGTGGCTGGGATACGAGATCATCGTAGGCCACCTCCACGAGATCGCTCGCGGGAATGGTCTCGCGCAGTTCCAGGTAGCGCGCCATCATGGATCGGTAGGCGTCGAGAACGAACTGCTCGAGTTCCGCATCGCTGATCGTCTGCAGGCCGACCGTCGGAAACACGGATCGGTAGAGACGCATGGTCGACTTGAAGACGACATAGGGATCACGGTGGATATGGATGAACTTCGCGCCGGGGAACATCGTCCGCAGAACGGGGACGCGCCCGGTGTTTGCGGGGTTCTTCAGCACCAGCCGCTTGCCGCCACAGAGGTAAGCGGCCTTCTTCAGCACAGCCTGGTAAGCCGCCTGCCACTCCGCCATGTCGTCGTCAGAGAGTCCGTCGAAGAGGACATAGCGCTCGAAGACTTCCGCCATGCGCTGAGGAAAGTAGAAGCCGGCATAGAAGGAATGCGGCGTCATGTTGCAGAGTGCGTACTCCTCTTCCTGCGGGCCATCCGCCGAGATCTCGACGTTGTCCATCGGCCGTGTGGCCGGCATCATGCTCTGTAGAATTGGCTTCAGCGTGGACCGCCCCGCGAGGCAGGAATCCGGAGCAATGGTCTGGTACGTGGTCACGTAGCCGAACTGGGGATCCTGGCAGAGCAGGTTGTGCAGAAAGGTCGTGCCGGTGCGCCAATGCCCGATGATAAACACCGGCGGCTCACCGAGCTGCTGCGCCTCCACCGCCTTCCCAAAGCGCAACTGCTCCAGCATGCGCAGGGGCGTGGTCAGCCGTGAGTTTAACGCGATGAGGGCCGCCTTCATCCGGTACGCGGGGGCGACATCGCCGTAGGCATGGCGTACACGACGCCACAATCGCGGAGACGCCAGGCCCAGCGGATGGAACAAGGGAGACTTGATGTTGGCGTAGGACATTGATTTGTAATCGCTTAGAAATGGCTGGAACGCGAGAGTATAACAGGTTCGGGGCCCGGCACGGCAATTCTACCGAAACCGGCGATCTCGGAAAAATGCCGCGAGACAGGCTACAATGACGCAATGTGTTCACCAAATATTCACCCGAAGCCGGGATATCGGATGGCGGCGGCCCTGTTGCTGGCGGCTACCGCGACGGGCTGTGCCACGCGGAACGTGCCGCTGACCAGCCTGGAAGTGCCGCTGCCGACCGTCCCGATACCGGGCCTGCCCCTGCTGGGACCGGGACAGGACGACTTGCGCTTCATGCGCTGGGAGCGTGCCTTCGAGAAAATGCACGCACGCATGCGCGCGGAATACGCCTATACCGACTGGAAGGGCGTGGACTGGGATGCCCTGCAGGCGGAGTTCGCGCCCCAGGCGGCCAAGGCGCGCAAGGCGCGCAACGCGGATGCCTGGTATGAACTGCTCGCGGCCTACGTGGCCCGGATTCCGGACGACAAGGTGCGCCTCAGCCCGAAGCCGGGCACCGAGACGAACGAAGGGGATTTCCTGGGCGACATGCTGGAGGAGCCGGTGGCCGCGCGCCGCCTGCCGGAAGGCCCGGGGTATATCCGGATCCGTTTTTTCGCTCCCTCACTGGCCACGCCCTTCCCGGGGCGCGCCTTCTCGCGTGCACTGGGGCAGGTCGCGGGTGGCGATGCGCCCGGGCTGATACTCGACCTGAGAAACAACCCCGGGGGCGCGGATGACCTCGCCGCCGAGTTTGCCGGGCACTTCACCACTTGGCAGGATGAAGCCCCACCCACCTTCTGCAAGCTGGCCGAGTACAGTCAACGCGAAGACGCCTTTGTCACCCGGCGTGTCTATCCGGTCAATCCCGCGGATCCGGGGGTTGACGTGCCAACCGTCGTCCTCGTCGACGGTGCCACCGCCGGTGCCGCAGAGCTCCTCGCACGCTTTCTGCAAGATCAGGGCGCGACCATCGTCGGCACGGTGCCCACGCAGGGAAGCGTGGGGATTCCCGGTGGCAGCCTGACCCTGCCCAAGGGCCATGTGCTTAGTTACCCCACCGGCCGGGTGCTCAACGCCGCGGATGAAATCATCGTCGAACGCGATGCGGCCGGCAACGGTGGTGTGCTTCCGGATGTGCTCCTTCCCCGCGAGAATGGAGACAGCGGCGATCCCCTGCTGGCACACGCTGTTGCATTGCTGACGCCGAACGCCGATTCGGATTCCGCCAGCTGAGGCATTCAT
>JAUIKJ010000169.1 GCA_030430835.1 Candidatus Hydrogenedentota bacterium | reverse complement strand
CACGCTGGATATTCTCCTACTGGAGGGTGGTGATCACCGGCGTGTTCACCGTAACCTTGCATGGCTTCGGGGAGACGAATCCCGTGTGGGGTGCGCGCTGGTTCTGGGCCTTCCTCGATACCGGAAGCAATATCGTGGTCACCTGGTCCTTCGCCCTCGCGATCTTGGCGGATTTCTACCCCGCGAAGGTCCGGCGTTGGGCGGATCCTGCCCTTACGGCAGCGATGGTCATTGGCGTGTGCTGGCACTATTATGACCGCCTGCCCTCTACGGAACGGCGCCACCTCGTCCCCTTTGGCGAGTGGGGCGGCTTCTATCCCGGCGAGACCTGGCTGATTCTCTTTTCCTTTCTGGTCACGGGGCTGTTCATCGTCAATCGCCAGCGGATTCCCGACCGGGCGATGCCCCTGTTGTGGACCGTGGTCGTCACCTTCGTGGCGGGCATGATGCTGGCCACCGCCAGCAACGACAAGATCCTCTTCCCTTTCCTGCCGCTCCACGCCCTGTGGCATGTGGTCGGCGCATTCGGGCTGGTGACGCTGTGGGCCTTCAATCACGTCCGCTTCGACATTGCGGCGCGGGAGAAGGCCTGAGGGTCTTGCGCAGATTCAGATTCCGCCCTATGATGGTAGGCAGTGCGCATGGCGTACACCATGTGTGACCGCAGCGGTGTCCCGCACGACGCCGTAGTGAGATCAATCCACCCAGGGAGACGAACCATGAATGGTTTCTTGCGCACTATCGCACTGACGGTGTCGATGATCGGCGCCACCGCGGCCATGGCCAACCCGACGGGATCAAAACTGCTCCCCGGGCTGGACACCTATCACTTTGAGATTACAACGGATTCCCCGGAGGCCCAGGCCTGGTTCAACCAGGGGCTGGTTCTGATGTATGGCTTCAACCATGGCGAAGCAATCCGCTCCTTCCGCGAGGCCGCGGCACGGGATCCGGAGGCGGCCATGCCCTGGTGGGGCGTGGCCTATGCCCACGGAATGCACATCAATATGCCGGTGATGACCGATGCGCAATGGCAGGCATCGCACGATGCGGTCCAGAAGGCGCTTGCTCGGCTGGATGAGGAAACGGAACTGGAGGCGATGCTGGTGAAGGCAGTGGCGGCGCGCACGGCATGGCCCGCGCCCCCCGAGCAGCGACCCTATGACGAGGCCTTCGCGACCGCCATGAGCGAGGTCTACGCGGCATATCCCAACAACCCCGACGTGGCCGCGATGTACGTCGAGTCGATGATGAACCTGCAACCCTGGAACTATTGGACGGAGGCGAAGGAACCCCACCTGCGCGCCGCGGAAATCGTCGACGTTCTTGAACGGGCCCTGGCCTTGCGCCCGGCGCATCCGCAGTTGTGCCACTTGTACATCCACGCGATGGAAGCGGGCCCCGCGCCGGAGAAGGCGGAGAAAGCCGCCGACGATCTGGTGGAGCGCGTGCCGGGCGCGGGCCACCTGCAGCACATGCCCTCGCACCTCTACGCCCGTGTGGGCCGCTATGCAGACGCGGTGAAGGTGAACGAACGCGCGGTGGCGGCAGACGATACCTTCTTCACGGTGGGCACGGACCCGGGCGCGTACTATATCTATCATGGACACAACCTGCACTTCCTCGCCTTTGCCGCGATGATGGAGGGGCAATATGAGATCGCACTGGCCGCGGCGCGCCGTCTGGAGACGGCCTTCCCGGAGCCGGCGCTGGATCAGTTCGCCTTCCTGGTAGAGGGTATTGTCCCGACGACCTATCACGTGTTCATACGCTTCGGGAAGTGGGAGGAAGTGCTCGCCGAGAAAGCACCGCCCAAGAAACGGCCGGTGATGCTGGCGGTGCACCACTATGCGCGCGGGATTGCCCACGCCGCCCTGGGCCAGACGCGCAAGGCAAAACGGGAAATTGCCCGGTTTGAGCGCCAGACCCAGGCAATCCCCGACGGCTGGTATGTCTTCTCGAACAAGATCTCGGATGTGCTGCCGATCGCACACGCCATGCTCGCGGGCGAACTGGCCTACCGGGAGGGACGACTGCAGGATGCGTGGACCGCGCTGGAAGCCGCGATCGCCGCCGAGGACAAACTGGCCTATGACGAACCGCCGGGCTGGATGATCCCGGTGCGTCATGCGATGGGCGCACTGCTGATGGAGGCGGGCGAGTACGCGCGCGCGGAGTCGCTTTATCGCGAGGACCAGGAAGACCATCCGGGCAACGGCTGGTCCCTACTCGGGTTGCAACAGGCCCTCGCGGCACAGGCGCGGGACGAGGAGGCGGCGCAATACGCCAAAGCCCTCGACCGCGCTTGGCAGCGGGTCACGGAACGGCCGACCAGTTCCTGCCTCTGTGCGCCGGGCAAAATCTAGTCTACTCGTTCGCCGCTGGATGGTCCGCGGGCACGAAGGTCACGCAGACCGGCATGGGTAGCGCGATGTGATGGCCGGTGGAACGAAGCGTGCCGTCCGATGGGTCAATGGCCAGCACAACAACCGTGTCCGAATTCTGGTTCGCGGCGACCAGAAAGCGTCCGGCGGGATCGAGGTTGAAGTTTCGTGGCGTCTTGCCTTCGGTCGACGTATGACCGATCGCACTCAGACGTCCCGTGGCGGGATCGACCCTGAAAACGGCAATGCTGTCGTGCCCACGATTTGAGGCATACACATAGTTGCCCGAAGGATGTACCCGGATCTCCGCAGTGGTGTTGGCGCCTTCGAAATCGACTGGAAGCGTGCCGAGGGTCTGCACCACATCAAGCCTGCCCGCCGTCGCGTCGTAACCGAAAACGGTGACCGTCGAGTCGAGTTCGTTGATGGCGTAGGCGTAGGTCCCGGACGGGTGAAAACTGAAGTGCCGGGGGCCGGCCCCCGGTGCGAGCCCGACAAAGGCGGGATCGTTCGCGGCCAGCGAACCGTCCGCCATCCCGTAGCGATAGATCATCATCTTGTCGATACCCAGGTCGGCGGCGAAAAGAAAGCGCCCCGCAGGATCGAAGTTCACCGAATGGGCGTGCGGGGCCTGCTGTCGCTTGGCGTTTACACTGCTGCCACTGTGCTGAATGGTCGCTGTCGCCGTGGACAGCGCACCGGCTTCGCTTATCGGAAGGAGCGAAATGCTGCCCGCGCCATAATTCGCGACGGCAACGTGCTGACCGGATGGCGCAACGGAGAGGTGGCAAGGTCCAGATCCACCCGACGATTCCGCGTTGATTGGCGCCAGTACGCCCGATTCGGGATCGACCGCAAAACTGCTCACCGTACCGCCATCCGACATCTCCCCAGCGGCATAGAGCACCGCCTTGTGCGGGTGCAGGGCAAGAAAGGATGGATTCTCGGTCTTGGCGGCAATACCCTTCGCTTCGATGGCCCCACGCTCGGCATCGAGGGAGAGCTGGTAGATCCCCTCGCTGTCGCCGCGGGTGTAGGTGCCGATATAGATTCGCCACGATTCGGGTAGATCCGCCGCTACGGCAAAGGCTGGAAACGCGGTAACACCCAACAGGGCGAGGTATGCGTAGAGACGAACAATGGATTTCATGGCAGTCGTGCTCCGGGGTGATGACGAAACGCCGTTGAGCCTACGCCTACAGGCCACGGCCTGCAAGTCAGGACGCGGGGCGCAGGGTCCAGGTGATGGCTTCGCCGGATCGAGCGGACACCACAAACTCGACGGATTCGCCGAGGACATCCGGGCTCACACGCTGGCCATTAACTTCCAAATGTACTGCCGAGCCAGAATGTGCACGGGGGGGCGCAATGCGAAAACGAAACTCCCCCGCGGCCACGGGCACGTAGTGCCCTTCGCAACGATCCGGCGCATAGCTGCAACCCATGAGCGCCGTGTCCACGGCAAAGGTGTCGAAGGGGAACCGCGGATCGACCGTGATAGCGCCGTTGTCCGCGCCGAATCCCGCAAACTTGAAGAGATCGATCAGGGGCAGCGCGTGGCGGTTCATGTTCATCACGGGGTAGAGCGCCATCGGTGTCGCATTGAAGTTGAAGGTTTCGGCGGGGCGCGGGTGGTAGTGGGCGTTGAAGGCGTCTGGACCGGACCAGATGCCATACCAGTTGTCCGGATAGGCCTCCGCACGGGTGGCCATGCTACTGTGCTGGAAGAAGCGCCATGCGGCGGCGGGGTCGTGCCGCATCCACGCCCAGGTGGTCCAGCCATCCACCGCGGACCAGGTGCCGCCGTTCGTATCAGAACCGGGCTGCAGCAGGAGCCCACGCTGCGGCGGATAGAGCGCCAGCGCACCGGCCGGCTGTGGGTCCACACAGATGCGCTGGATGTTGGCAAAGAGGGTATCGCACTGCGCTTGGTCCCACACGCCGCCGAGAACGCCAAAGGCCTGGGTGTCGAGAAAGATACGGTCCGCCCCGATTCGCTTGTTCGCGTAGCCCGCGTAGCCACGCGCGACCCATTCGCCCGTCCACATCTGCCGCAGGGCCTCGCCCTGCGCGAAGGCATAAGCGCGCATCGCATCCGCCAGATCCGGGTCCACATGCGTCAAAGCCTCCGCCATCGCGGGCAGGGCCACGGTCGCAAGTCCGGCGTTGAGCGAAGACTCGCCACGCAGAATCGTGAGCGGAGGAATCTTGGAATAGGCGATGAGAACGTCGTTCCAGTCGCCCGTACCACAGCGAATCAGGCCGTGCTTTCCGAGACCAATCTTCCCGGTGAGGTGCTTCCAGGACGCGCGCACATGTTCGATCACGGTCGCCGACTTGCCGTCGGCCTTCGGGTAATAGGGATGAACCTCGTCGAGAAACGCGAAGTCGCGCGTAACGTTCAGGTATTCCGCGAGCGCCCAGAGCACGAAGAGATCAAGATCGCTCGACAGGCTGTGTACCCCGCCGCCGCTCGCCTTGCCGTGGCCGAAGGTGGCATAGGGGAATCCGCCGTCGCGGCGCTTCTGGCTGCGAATGAGAAAACGCAGGGACTCTTTTGCGAGGGGTGGATTCAGGTATACCAGTGCGAGAACAAAGAGCGCATAGTCGCGCGGAGCGCCGGATCCACCCTGAAGATAGCCATAGGCCGACCCCTGATCGACGAAGTGCGCGCCGAAGTAGTCGCTGTACATCGTACCGGCTTGCAGGTAGCTGGCGTGCCACGCGCATTCGCGGGCCATGGCGGGCGCGGGCGGCAGCGTGACGGACACGGGCATCGCAAGGTCTAGCGCCGCGACGGCGTCCCCTTCCTTTCCAACCGCCACCGCGCAGCGGTGCCCGATAGCCTCGCCCGGCGCAAGTCCAGCAGTCTGCAGAAACGATGCGATCGGCCCCGGGTCCCGGGCATTGCGTGGGCCATCGGCCATCGCCGGCGTGGGCATGCAGGGCCCCGCAACCCGTGGCCCGGGCGCCTCCGGATAGCCAAAGGCACAAAAGCCCGTGAGATGCAGGGGGTGGGGGGCGTGATCCGCGTAGGCCGGCGTTTCCGGATCCGTTTTTTCGCCCCGCACCTTTTCGGTGTGCAGCACAAAGCCCCCGTCCTCCGATTCGATTCGATAGCGAAACTTACGGTTAAAGCGCGCGCGCAGCGCTTCGACGGGGCGGTCGAGTCCATTCGTCATGATGGGCGCCACGACAATCTGATGAATGCTGGGCTGCCAATAGGGCGTGAAGGTAAGTTCGACGGGCGCATCCCCTTCGTTGCGAATGCGTACATCATGCGCGACGGCACCCGATACGCTAAGCCATTCTTCAATCACGATCCCGCGCCAGCGGGTAGTCTTCTGGTAGTAGCCTTGTCCGAAGCGGCGTGCCATGGTCGCGCCTTCGGGCAACCAGGGCAGAAGCGTCGGGAAGGTCTCACCATGTGCGCGCAAGAAGACGAAGCCGCCGGCGTAGTTGCCCTGATCCGGTGCCCACCGGTTCCACAGCTTGGGCCCACGACGCCAGTCGTAGATCTGCACATAGCCTGCGTTATGGCAAGTGACGTTTGTGCGCGCATCGCCAATGAGATGCCAATGGTCCTCGTGCGGCGCATCCTTCTCCGGTGGTGGCGCGTAGTCGTAGCAGACGCGGCCGGCGTCGTCCACATCCCAGCGCCCAAATACCCCCGCCCCCATTGCTGGCGACGCTTCGGGAGCGGTCGCGTCCGGATGTATCGCGTGCCAGGGCCGGTCCGAATCCCGCATGCGATCAGTCGTAGTGGCAGAGATAGGCCACCGGTGTGGCCAGCCGCACCTGAAACGTCACGTTGGCCGCGATCTCAAAGGTCGCGCCCGCCGGGTAGGCCGTGAACGCGGTCTCGCCGGGAAGCTGCGCTTCAAGCACCCCGACCAGCACCCGCATGGTCTCGTGTTGGGAGGTTCCAAACTCGTAGGATCCCGGCTCCATCACGCCCACGGTGGCCGCACGGCCATTGTCGTCCAGGGCCAGCGACTTGACCGCACCACCGAAATACTCATTGACCTCTGCCATATACTGATTGCTCCACGCGTTGGGTTCACCGGTGCGCACCTAGCCGCCACCGGACGGTACAACGCCTATACTATCATCTGCGCCTGGTCGGGTGAGTCAAGGTAGCCGCGACGGCCGAGGCCGTCCGAATGAGACGGGCAACGCCCGCACCTTGATTCCGCATCGGCCGTGACTTAGTTTGGCTGGACCCTGGAACGCACTTTCGG
>JAUIKJ010000168.1 GCA_030430835.1 Candidatus Hydrogenedentota bacterium | reverse complement strand
AGAACTGAAGGGATCGCTCGCCGCGGAACACGGCGTCGGCATGGCGCGCACGGAGTTCATGGCCGATCAACTCGGGCCGGAACTCATCGAAGTGATCCGCGAGGTCAAGGCGGTCTTCGACCCGAAGAACCTCATGAATCCCGGCAAGATCATTCCCGATGGCCGCTACGCCTTCGACTCCCATCTCCGCTGGGGCGCGGGCTACGAGATCAAGACACCCTTCGAACCCGTGCTCGAATTCGTGTCGAAGGACCACTCCTTCATCGGCAACCTCGAACAGTGCAACGGCTGCGGCGGCTGTCGCAAGGCCGGCCCCACCATGTGCCCCACCTTCGTCGCGACCGGCGAGGATCTGATGGTCACGCGTGGCCGTGCGAATATCATCCGCGCGGTGCTTGATGGACGCACGGGCGACGGCGATCCGCTGCAGAGCGAAGAACTCGACGCCGCGCTGAGCAACTGCCTCTCGTGTAAGGCGTGCCGCACGGAGTGCCCGTCGAACGTCGACCTCGCGCTGCTCAAGGCGGAACTGCTCCACGCGAAGTACCGCAAACACGGAACGCCCTTCGGCATCCGCTTCATGAGCCGCGTGGACCGGCTCGGCGCGCTGGCCTCTATCGCGCCGGGGCTCGCGAACGCGGGCATGCAGTGGGGCGTCGCGCGCCGGATGATGGAATCCATCCTCGGTGTCGCCGCGGACCGGCCTCTGCCGCCTTACGCGGCGCAGCGCTTTGATCACTGGTTCGCGACGCAGCAGGGCAAGACCGGCGCGCGCGGCACGGTCATCCTGTGGGACGACTGCTTCGTGCGCCACAACGAGCCGAATATCGGGCAGGCGGCCGTGCGTGTGCTCGAAGCCGCGGGCTACACCGTCGAACTCGCAAAGGGCCGCGCCTGTTGCGGACGCCCCGCCTTCAGCATGGGCCGCCTCGATGTCGCCCGCGGAATGGGCGAAGCCAACGCCGCCGTGCTCGGCAAGGGCGATACCCCGGTCCTCTTCCTCGAGCCGTCCTGCTACTCCATGTTCTCCGAAGACTACCGCGAATTGGGCATCGAAGGTGCCGACGGCCTGTCCCAGCGCGCCATGCTCTTCGAGCAATTCATCGATACGCTGCTCAAGCATGACCCTGCGGCGATCGCCTTCAAGGACGCGAAGCGCCACACTGCGATCCACGCGCACTGCCACACCAAGGCCATCGCCGATCCCGGCGCACAGGCCCGGCTGGCCAAGGCGATTCCAGGCAACGACGCGAAACTGTTGAATACCGGTTGTTGCGGTATGGCCGGGGCCTTCGGCGCGATGAAGTCGAAGTACGAACTGTCGCTCGCCGTCGCGCAGCCCCTTGTCGATCAACTCAAGGCACTGCCCGCCGACGCAAAGGTCGTCGCCTCCGGCACCAGTTGCCGCCACCAGATTGAACACCTCACCGATCGCAAGCCGCTGCACATCGCCGAGCTCCTTGCGGACGCACTCGCCTGAACATGGGACGATGCTTTGAAGATAGGTTGGGAACAGCAAGCGCCACCGTTTGTCACCTCGACCAAAGGGAGCGGACTAGGATTTCTCCCTACGGTCGAAATGACAGGGTACGGCTGCTTCGTTCTTGTTGAATTGAAATTGCGCAACTTCAAACACAGGCGAATGCATGGAATACGAATGGCTTGTTGAACACCGGAAGACCGAAGCGGACTACTGGTGGTTCGTCAACAAGCGCCGTATTGTCGACCAACTCCTGAACACCGTCGCCCGCCCACCCGGCGTCCTGCTCGAGTGCGGCTGTGGCGGCGGCTATTACTCCGCGCAGTTGCAGCGCGCGGGCTGGCAGGTCATCGCCACCGACATCTACGCCGAGGCCGCGGGTTATGCCAAGGCACAGGGCGCAACGCATGGCCTCGCCTTTGATGGCGGTCAGTCCTGGCCACTGCAAGATGCCAGCGTGGATGCGCTCATCATGCTCGACGTTCTCGAACACATCGAAGACGATACCGCCGCGTTGCGCGAAGCGCAGCGCGTACTGCGACCGGGTGGTGCGGCCATCATCTCGGTACCGGCCTACAACTTCCTTTTTTCACCCTGGGACACCTACAATCGCCATTACCGGCGCTACACGGCCCGGGGCCTGGCGCGCGTCGCGCGGGCTGCCGGCCTGGTGGTGGAGCGCGCCGGCTATTGGAACGCCATCAGTCTGCCGCCGGCCATGTTGCTCCGCCTGAAGGCGCGCGCGGCGGGCGCCGAACTGAGCGGGGTGGAGTATCCCAAGGTGCCGGATACCGTGAACACGATCCTCATTCGCTACGGTCGCGTGGAGGCCGCATGGCTGCGCGCGATGCGCGTGCCCTGTGGCCTTTCCGCCTTCGCCGTGATCCGGAAACAAGCATGAGCGCCGCGCGTCTCGAGTCGCCCCGTATCAGCGTGATTGCGCCGGTTTACAACGAGCGGACAAATCTCGATGCGCTCGTGACCGAGCTCATTGCCGCGCTGGCAAGCCATCCGCACGAAATTATTCTGGTGAATGATGGCAGCACCGACGGCAGTGGTGCGGTGCTGGACACGCTTGCCGTGCAGTTGCCAGGCGTGGTAATTGCGGTGCACCTGTCGCGCAACTTCGGTATGGAGCCGGCCATCAGCGCGGGGCTCGATCAGGCTACGGGCGATGTGGTTGTCGTGCTCGACGCGGATCTGCAGGATGACCCTGCGGCCTTTGATGCCTTTCTGTCCGAGTGGCGCGGCGGTGCGGATGTCGTCTATGCCGTGCGCAGTTCGCGCGAAGAATCCTGGCTGCGCCGCATCCTGTTCTGGACCTTCTACCGCGTGCTCGGCTGGATCGCGAATGTGGATCTGCCGCGCGACGCGAGTAATTTTGCACTGATGGATCGTCGGGTGGTCGATACACTGCGGGCGCTTCCCGAGCGCAACCGCTTTCACCGGGGCCTGCGTGCGTGGGCGGGGTTTCGGCAGGTGGGCGTGCCCGTCGCCCGGCGCAAACGCGCGCAAGGCGCGACGCGCCTCGGCCTGCGGGGCCAGTGGAAGCTCGCGATGAACGCGATCTTCGCCTTCTCCTACGTGCCCCTCTTTCTCTTTCGCTTCGCGGGTGCGGTGTCTCTGCTGCTGTCCGCGGGGCTTATCGTCTGGGCGCTCTATTATAAGCTCGTGGTCGGGCTCGACATTCGCGCCTGGGCGTCCCAATTGATCACCACTTCCTTCTTCGGCGGAATCAATCTGCTCGGTATCGGCGTCATCGGCGAGTACGTCGCGCGGATTCACGATGAAGTAAAGGGTCGCCCCAATTACGTTGTACACCGCGTCACAAGAGGCGGCGAAGGGAATTAGCAAGTACGCGCGGAAATTGCTCTTGCTCCCCCTATTGGAGGGGGATTTAGGGGGATGTAGACCCAGCCAACGCCCTTACCGAACGGCACGCCCCATCACCGTCATTCCCGCGAAGGCGGGAATCCACGAAGGTGTATGAGTGCCTGAGGGTACGATGTAGCGCGTCGCGCGCGACAACAACGGCGAAACGTTACTTCCGCGTTTCGGGCGCATAGCACGTCCGCGCAGCAATCCGCCGCGCTGGTGGATTCGCGCCTTCGCGGGAATGACGCGGTATCTGCGTGCGCCAAGCCTCCGCCGAGGACTGGGTCGCGACGGTTTTCTACGCCAAAATATCCTTCACCAGATTCCCGTGCACATCGGTCAAGCGGAAGTCGCGTCCCTGATAGCGGTAGGTGAGCTTCTCGTGATGGACGCCCATGAGGTGGAGGATGGTTGCGTTGAGATCGTGGATGTGGACCGGGTTTTCGGTGATGTTGTAGCCGTAGTCGTCCGTTGCGCCGTAGGTGATCCCCGGCTTCACGCCGCCGCCAGCCATCCATATGGTAAAGGCGCGGCCATGGTGGTCGCGGCCGTAGTTGTCTTTCGTCAGGCCGCCCTGACAATAAATTGTCCGGCCGAACTCACCGCCCCAGATCACCAGGGTATCTTCCAGCAAGCCACGCTGCTTCAGATCGGTCACCAGCGCTGCAGACGACTGATCGACATCGTCGCACTGCAGGCGAGATCACCGTGCTGATCCCAGCCGCGGTGGTAGAGTTGGATGAAGCGCACGCCGCGCTCCGCCAGCCGCCGCGCGAGCAGGCAGTTCGCCGCATAAGTGCCGGGGGTGCGGGCGCTTTCGCCGTAGAGCGCAAAGGTGCTCTCCGGTTCGTCGCTCAGATCCATCAGGTCCGGCACCGAAGTCTGCATGCGATAGGCCATCTCATACTGGGCAATACGCGCATTGATCTCCGGATCTGCAAAGGCCGCGTACTGCATCCGGTTCATCTCGGCCAGGCCGTCCAGCATCGCGCGGCGCGTGTCGTGGTCGATGCCGCCGGGGTTGTTCAGGTAGAGCACGGGGTCCGCGCCCGCGCGGAAGTTCACGCCCTGGTATTCCGAGGGCAGGAAGCCGGAACCCCAGAGCCGCTGGAAGAGGGCCTGCGCGTCGCGCTTGGAACTGCCCTGTGAAATCAGCACCACGAACCCAGGATCCCAGCCCGTAGTTCAGCCATGCGCCCATGCTCGGCCGGCCCGGCTGCTGGTGGCCGGTCTGGCAGAAGGTAATCGCCGGGTCATGGTTAATCGCTTCCGTGTGCATCGACTTGATGAAGCACAGGTTATCCGCAATCGCCGCGGTATGCGGAAGAAGCTCACTCACCCACGCGCCGCTCTGGCCGTGCTGCTTAAATGCGAAGTGTGTCGAGGCCACGGGGAACTTTGCCTGCCCCGAGGTCATCCCGGTCAGACGTTGGCCCATCCGCACGGAGTCGGGCAGGTCCGTGCCGTGCTTCTCGCCCATCACCGGCTTGTAGTCAAAGAGGTCATGCTGCGCGGGCCCGCCCGACTGGAAGAGATAGATCACACGCTTCGCGCGCGGGGCGATCTGGGTGCCGCCCAGGACCCCGCCCGCCGGCGCGGATGCCGCGGCCCTGCCGCCCATCAGCATCGATAGTGCCGCCGAGCCGATGCCCGCGGCGCTCAGGCCGAAGAAGTGGCGGCGGTTGACCAGAAGTTGGCTCTCGCGAATCGGATCCATCGATCGTACCTCGTTCCTTGGGCAATCAGTTCTTCGAAATCACTTCGTCCAGATTCAGTATCAGGTTTGCGACCAGCGTGTAGGCCGCCAGTTCCGCGGGGGGGATTGCAGCATCCGCTTCGGAATCGCCCACGCCAAGCAGCGACGCCGCACTGCCGGCGTCCGCGGCGTATTCTGCCGTGCCCTTGTCGAGCGTGCGCAGGAGCACAGCGAGTTCCGCTTCCTTCGGCTGCCGCGCCGTGGCGAGACAGAAGCCGCGCGTGATACGCGCCTCCGGCGTGTCGCCACCTTCGCGGATCATGCGCTCCGCCAGCTTTCGCGCGGCCTCCACGAACTGTGGATCATTCATCAGCACCAGCGCCTGCAGAGGCGTGTTCGATCGCGCGCGGCTCACCGTACAGGTTTCGCGGTTGGGCGCGTCGAAGACGATCATGCCGGGCGGCGGCGCCTGCCGCTTCCAGAAGGTGTACATGCTTCGGCGGTAGAGGTCCTCACCGGAATCCTGCGTGAAGCGCTGGGCGGTGAAGCTCGCGCCGTAGGCGACTTCCTCCCAGATGCCCGGGGGCTGATAGGGCTTCACGCTGGGGCCGCCAATCTCGGCATGAAGTAGTCCGGCGATGGCCAGCGCATTGTCGCGCACCATCTCGCCATCCATCCGGAAGCGTGGACCGCGCGCCAAGAGGATATTCTCCGGGTCCTGCTCCGCGTGTTCGGGCGAGGCAGCCGAGCTTTGCTTGTAGGTGGCGGAGGTCACGATCAGCCGCTGCATCGCCTTGATGTCCCAGCCACCCTCGCGGAACTCCACCGCGAGCCAATCCAGTAGTTTCGGATGCGACGGCCGCGCGCCCTGCACGCCAAAGTCTTCCGTCGTGCGCACGATACCCTGACCGAAGTAGCGCTGCCAGAAGCGGTTCACGGTCACGCGCGTCATCAGCGGATGCTGATCACTCACCAGCCATTTCGCGAGCCCGAGACGATTGCGTGGCAGGTCTTCCGGCATTGCGGGAAGGAAGGCTGGCGTCGCGGGGGAGACGACCTCGCCCGGCTGATCGTATTGCCCGCGTTTCATGATGTGGGTCTCGCGCGGGTTCTCCATTTCGTTCATGACCATGGTGGTCGGGATTTCTTTTTCCAACGCGTCCCGATCCGCCGTGGCTTTGCCGAGTTGCGTGTTCAGCTCCTGCCATTCGGAAGAGAACTGACCGCGGTAATAGTCGCGCAGGGTCCGGTCGTCCTTCGCGGTCAGCGTTGATGCATCGCGCGCGAGCAGTGCCTCGATCTCTGGCGGCACTTCGCTGAAGTCTTCGCCCGCATTGCGGAAGTAATAGGCGAAGGCGCCACCGTAATTGACGACTTTCATCATCAGGTGGTTTGTGCCTTCGCGCAGGTGGATCGTGACGCGGTCCTCGCTCGGCTTCAGTTGGCGCTGTACGTTGTTGTCGTGCACCACCGCGCCGTTCAGCCAAACCTTGATACTGTCGTTGCTGCCCAGCGCCAACTCCATCCGCCGCGCCGTGCGCGCATTGATCTCGCGGTAGAGATAGTTCGCCGCGACCATTCC
>JAUIKJ010000167.1 GCA_030430835.1 Candidatus Hydrogenedentota bacterium | reverse complement strand
AGGCCGAGGTCCTGACCAACTTTGCTTATGCCATGCGCATGTGGATGGACCCCGACCGCATGGCGAGCCTGGGGCTGACGCCGGGCGACCTGATCACGGCCATCACGGTCGGCACTTCCGAAGCGGTCGAAATTGGCGAAGTTGCGGATGTCGAGCGATTGCTTGAGCGGACCAGGCCGGGCCAAAGCGTCTCCATCGAGGTCACACGAAGTGGGAACAAGCAGTCGCTCACGACCACGCTGATCCGTAAGCCGCTCGACGTGATTCGCCCGGAGCAGGAGAACATCCTGCTGCACAGCAAGAAGGTGCCGGACGATTTCGAGCAGCACCCGACCTGCGAGATTTCGCTCACCTCGGTGGGGCCCAACGAGCCTGGCAAAGTGGCCCTCGCCCTGGCGAACGAGCAACTCCGCACCGGCGTGTGGGCTGTGGACGACACGCAGGCCGACCAGCTGACGTTCAGCATGGTGCTGCCGGATCTGGGCCTGGAGGTGATCAAGCGGTTTAAGATTGCCGCGGTGCCCGAGGAGCAACTCGACGACCGCGACTATCCCGGCTACCACGTCGATGTCGAGGTGTCGGTGCGCAACTTGTCATCTACAGTCTCGCGGCCGGCACGATGTCGATCGCGCTCGAAGGCGGCGATCCCGACTTCGGGAAGCTTCCCGCCAACAGCCAGATTCCTGCGCGGCCCTCCTTGCTCGGTGGCATGAGCATGCAGATGAACGACATCATGACCCAGTTCTCCACGATCGCCGCTGCCGTATCCACCGGACTGGAAGGCATCGAAGAGGGCGACCTGACGCGCATGCTCGAGAATGCCGATGGCCTCGTGACCGATGCCCGCACCTTCCTCGACGATGGCCGCGGTATCCTCAGCGAGACCGAGGAAACGATTCGGGCGCTGCGTGAAGAAGCGCAGGACGTCATCGACGAGTTCCTCGTGCTCAGCGATGAGGCCAAGCCGCTCATTCGCGATCTCGATAAATTGGCGATTACCTCCAACGAGAAGATCGCGGAACTCGATACCGCGGCGATGAACGAAACCCTGTCCACCGCCTTGAATCGCTTTTCAGAGTTGGCGGATTCGCTCAACACGACCGTGAAGAACCTGGACACGCTCACCGCCGACGCGCTGCACGAAGCCGACAATATTGAATACAGTCTGCGCAGCGCGCTGGAACAAATGGGCGACGCCCTCTACTCCATGCGAAGCTTCGTGGACCAGCTGTCGCAGGATCCCGCGTCCCTGATTCGCGGCCGCGGCACCCTAAAGGAGATCGATTGATGCGACGGCTTTCTGCGCTCGCGCTGGTGGCTGCACTCTTCCTTGGTGGATGCCTCACGCCAGGGGTCGTCGAGCCGCCCCTGCAGTATTACATGGATCCCGCCACGCCCCCCGCGGAGACAGAGGCCGTGGCCGTGACCCTCGGCGTCCGCCCCTTCATGGCTACGCGTCCGTACCAGAGCCTCCCCATGGCCTACCTCACGCCGGACGGCGTACTCGCCTACTACGGGAAGGACCAGTGGGCCGAGATGCCCGCCGCGTTGCTCACGCGTTCCATGACCGACGCACTCGCGCGTTCCGGACGCTTCGTCGACGTCGGGGATGCCTCGACCTTGTCCCGCCCGGATTGGCAGCTCACCGGCGAGTTGCGCAAGTATCACGAGCGCCGGACGGCCGAAGGGCACAGCGCGGTTGTGGAACTGCGTCTCGAGATGCGGGAAGCGCGCGAGCGGAATCTGCTTTGGGCGGCGACGCTTCGCGAGGAGACCCCCATCGATGGCGATGGTGGCCAGGCCCTCGCCGGCGCGATGAAGGCCAGCATCGAACGGCTGTTGCTACAGGCGACCGACGCGATCACCGCCGTGGAAGTGCCTGCAGAATCGTAGGGTTGACCGGACTCAGTGCCGCGCCAGCGCGGCTTCCACCCGGCCCAACAACTCCCGCGCCCGTGCCGTGCCCGTGTGGTGTGCCAGGAAATGTGCGTGTCCCCGCTCCGCCATGGCCCGCGCAGCGTCCTCGTGCGCATCCAGCCAGGCCAGCTTCTCGCCGAGCTCACCGAGATCCTCAAAGAGCAGGGCATTCTCACCGTCCGTAAAGGGATGCGTCATCAGGATGGGCGGCCGCTCCGCGACCAGCAGCGCGCCGTGTGCGGGCAGCTCCCAGAAGCGCACCGTGTCGAAGCCGTTCCCGAACAGGCACAGACCGGCGAGCGCCGCATCGATTCGCTTCGCGTACTCGTCGGGCGCATAGCTTGCGTTGAGCGGCATGCCTCTTCGTTCCCGCAGGTAGGCCAGGCTCAGGCGACGCGCCCCGAAAAGATCTTTCCCCGCCCAGAACAGCCCCGACTTCGCTGTGTAGTCGATGTGCTGCGGCACAAGTCCGTCCGGATATCCAAAGGTGAGCGGCCAGGTGCCCTCGGTGTAGCGTGCGCCCGCGAGCATCTCACGCTTGAACTGCCCCGCAGACGCCCGGCCCAGGTGCGCCTCAATCGCCTCGCGGTAGTCGCCACACTGGTCCCAGGTATCCGTAATAAAAAGGGGGGTGGCCGCGGCCGCGGCCAGAATCGCCTGCGTTTCCTCGCGCGGCAACATGTGCAAGGTGTCGGAGCACAGGATCACGTCGAACGCGCCCGCTCCGGCACGCGCGACGATAGCCTCTGCGTCCTGCACCTTACCCGGCCAGGCGAACACACAGGGGTAGCCCGCTGCCAGGGCCGGATCCCCGCCATGCAGGGTCGCCTTGTACGGATACTCGGTCACCTGCTCCGGGCCGAGCAGACGGCAGAGGCCATCGTAGATCATATCCGCACCATAGTCGGAGTTGGGGTGCATCAAGTACAGGATGCGCATGGGACGGCCCGACCACGCCGGCGCGGCCGCTGCATGAACCGAAACCGATTCCAGGGCCGGCATGCCATCGAGCATTTGTTGGGCCGCTGAGTCGGGTTGCACCTGTAGCAGCGATCTGAGTTGCCGGCGTGCCATGTCATGTCGACCGACACGCTGCCAGAACAGCGCCGCGATCTGGTACGGGGCGCTACGAAACGGGCTGTGCGTCGTCGCTTCGTAGAAGGCGAAGTGTGCCGTCGCGAATCGGTTCAGGCGCTCCTCGTCGCCCAGGTGCTTGTCCCACGCGTAGAGACACAGCTGCTTCTCTGCGGCCAAGAGACCGCGCGCTTCGTCCCCCTGGACCAGTGCATCGGGAACGTTGCTCAGTAGTTCGTAGGCGTGCGCCATGCGCCCCGCGCCCAGCAATCGACGCGCGTGGGCGATTGGGTCGTAATCGCCGCGCACCAGCATCAGCACCGCCGCCGCGATGTCGTCAAGCGGCGGAGGCGAAGCGGGGAAATAGGTGAATCCGCCCGCGGGGTGCAGACACCAGCCGCAGTAGATCAGCAGCCCTTGCCCGGATACCAGCGTCCGCCATGCCGCCGCCTGTCCCCCGGGGACAACCAGATACACGGCACCATCGGCGTGGGTAGAATTCAGTGCCTGCTGCAGCACCTCGCCTGCTGCCGCAGTGTCCTTGGCCCGGGTATCGGCGATCGCCACATCCGCCGCGGCGGCGTCCTGCAATGGGACCACGTCACGGTCTTCCAGGCGGAAGCCGGGTCCCGTGTAGCCGCCGAGCGCAACGCGCCGCATGCCGCCCAGCAGGCGATAGCGGAGCAGATCCAACAGCGCCCGGGGATCGCGGGGCAGATCCATCGCCGTCAGGCGCCGGGCTCGGTTGACACGCTACGTCGAAGTTCGTCGAAGATACGCGCGTCTCCATCCTGATAATTCAGATTATCATCGACCATCAACGACTCCTCGGTCGAGAGCGGGAGGAAGCGCGCCTCGGCGCGGGCGTATACCGTGCCCGTCGTATCCACGATGCGCCCCACGGTCTGTACCAGGCGCCGGTGGCTCTTCACCGTCTCCGCACACACCGTCAGCCCGCCGCCCGACGGTACGCGGCGGAGGTAGCGAACCGTCAGTTCGCCCGTCACACACATGCGGTTTATTGCGCGCGCCGCTGCCCAGCCCATGCACTCATCCAGGGCCGCCGCTACGATACCCCCGTGCACCGTATCCTTATAGCCGCAGTGATGATCCGCAGCGTCAAAAGACATCTTCACCATGTCATCTTCGACATAGAAGCGGGTCTGCAACCCCGCGTGGTTCCCCTCGCCGCAGACGAAGCAGGTGTCGGAGGTGGGTAGATATTGGCGGTTTGTGTGGGTTTGAATTGTTTCAGACAAGACTGAGTCCTTGATGGGTACGTATCAACTGGAATAGGTGGGGCGGCCGCAAGTGTTGCAAAGGAAATGGATTGAACGCAAACCTATCGGGGGATTCGGAGTCATGATTGGTGCCTTTCTGAGCGCTTACATCGCTTTCGCGGCCACACTCACCGAACCCGTGTCTGGACGCAGTTTTGCGGAAGTTATTGATGCCGATGGTGCGGCACTACACCTGACCGGTGCCGACATCCGTAAGGTTTCCGGAATCACCGTATACGCCATTGCCCACTACGGCGACGCCCGTGCACCGGTGCCTGCTGGCCCCGATGCGTCGCTGGAGTACTGGATCGCGGCGTCGGCCGCCAAGGCGTTCATCCTGCGCGGTACCCGGCGCGTACCCGCGCGCGGAATCAAGTGGTCTTGGGAGAACAGCTTCGACCGCGTTGACTACACCGGTGAGAACCGCGCCGACTTCATCGCGGCCTTCACCGAGGGCTTCGACAAGCACTCCGAGATGCTTATTCTGGCGCAGCCGGATGGCACGCTCGTCGTGAAGCAGGACGGTAACGAACTCGACCAATGGCAGGACCCCGCCCTGGTGCGTGCGGTATGGGAAATCTCGCTGGGCGAAAGCTCCGAGGTCAAGCGCCGGCAGAATCTGGTGCGCCGGGATCATCTTGAGGCTGCCCAATAGCCGCACGTTTGCGTAGCAATGCCTGCACGCGGCGGTGTTTTGCGTCCGTTAAAGGCATGAACGCGAAGACCAGCGCCGCCGCCACGAAGCACAGCCCCACCCCGGGACCGAAGAGCAGGGCCAGGCGCCACCCGACCTCGGGGTCCTGTTTCGTCACGCCCTCCTGAAAGCCCGTAAAGGCGAGCAATTGCCCGGTCGTGGCCAGCCCGATCGCGCGCGCCAGTTTGGTCGCCAGCATCCAGCAGCCAAAGTAGAGCCCTTCGCGGTGGCGGCCGGTCTTGAGTTCATCATGGTCTACAATGTCCGCCACCAGCGCGTCGAAGAGGACCGCGCTGCTGATGAGAAAGCCGCCAATACCGGCCGCGAAGAGCATCGGGGGCCACAATTGGCCCGCGGGCATCAGCAGATACATCACGCTGGTGAGCAGTCCCAGGGCCAAGGCCCCGAAGAAGGCTGGCCATTTCTTGCCGAAGCGCCGGGCCAGCCATACCCACACCGCAATCGACGGCGCAGCGATAAACATGAAGAGCACGAGCACATAGAGGAATACGTCCTCTTCCGTCAGGTGCAGGCGCACGGTGTAGTAGGGGAGCGCGAGCGAGGCATTGATGGTGCGGCCCGCCTGCGCCACCACAAAAGCCGCGAGCAACGGGAGGAACACCGGATTGCGCAACGCGCTTGCGTTTTCGCTGAGGAACATCCCCACGCGCCGAAGAACCCCATCGCCCGAGGACACCGGCGGCGCGGCAGGCCGGTCGCGACGGCCCACCACCCCGATGGTCACAAGCGCGGCGGCCACGGACACAAGGCCGATCACACCCGCAAACCGCGTCGCCCCGCCCGGGTCCAGGGCTTCTGCGCCTTCGCCGGCCGAGAAGATGCCAAGCAACACGACCGCGAGCAGAAAGCCGCCATAGCGGAAGAGCATCCGCCAGCCGAAGAGTTCGGTGCGTTCATCGCGGTCGAAGGAGAGCTCGCCGCCCAGCGCGGCGTGCGGAATCGCGGCCAGCGTCATCGCCGTGTTGACGCCCATGTAGGCGAGCAACAGATAGATGAATTTCGCGGCCTGGGTGTCCAGTGCGCGCGGAGAAAACAGGACCACAAAGGCCACGGCCAGCGCGATACCGCCGGCCGCAATCCAGGGGCGCCGCTTTCCCCAACGGCTGCGGGTCCGATCGGAAACGTAACCCATGACCGGATCCGTCACGGCATCCCAAAGTACCGCGAGACCCAGCGCATAGCCCGCCAGATCCGGACGCAAGCCGACGATGGCGGTGTAGAAATAGAGCAGGTACACCTGCAACACCGCCTCGGTCGACGACATGCCCAGTTCCGCGGCGCCATAGCCGGCCTTCACCCCGCGCGACAGCGTGGAGGTCGAATTCACCGGCCGCGGTTCCGGGGAAACCACGGGAAAAATGCGCTGGTGCTTTGTTGATATTGCCGGTAGTCGTCGCCACGGCTGCGAATCGCCTGCCGCTCGGTGTAGGGGATGCCGGTGATACGATAGAGGAAGACCAGCATCAGCAGCGGCCCCATGAGTGCGACCGCCGCGCCATAGCCGCCGACACAAAGCAGCACATAGGCCCACCAGTGCAGCCATTCAAAGAAATAGTTGGGATGCCGTGAGTAGCGCCAGAGGCCCGCACGGCAGGTTGTGCCCTGGTTGGCGGGATTCTTGCGCCACAGGCGCAGCTGGCGATCGGCCAGGCCCTCACCGGCGATCGCG
>JAUIKJ010000166.1 GCA_030430835.1 Candidatus Hydrogenedentota bacterium | reverse complement strand
ACCTTCAGGGCCAGGCTACCCACGGTGCGATTCTCGAACAGGGTTCTGAGGTCCAGATCGACCTCCATCTGCTTTCGCACCCGAGCCATCAAGAGGGTCATCAACAGGGAGTGGCCGCCCAGTTGAAAGAAGTCGTCGGTCTTGCCGACTATCCCGAGGTGGAGGAGCCTGTGGAAGACGGCGATACCTTTGAGGACAATGCGCTCCTTAAGGCACGCTATTATGGCGAGCGCTTTGGCGTGGCCTGTGTGGCCGATGATTCCGGGCTGGAGGTGGATGCGCTCGGTGGCGCGCCCGGGGTTTACTCCGCGCGCTACGCCGGGGAGAACTGCAGCTATGCGGACAACAACGCGAAACTGCTGGATGCCCTCAAGAACACACCCGTCGCCCAACGCACCGCGCGCTTCGTTTGCTGCGCTGCGTTGATCTTGCCGGAGCGTGATCCCTTCGTCGTTCGCGGCACGGTCGAAGGGCATATCGCCACCGAACGCCGGGGCGCGGGCGGCTTTGGATACGACCCGGTGTTCATTCCCGAAGGCGAGACGCGTAGTTTCGCCGAGATGCCCCCCGAAGAGAAACACGCGATCAGCCATCGTGGCAAGGCCTTCCAGCAGGTGTACCGCCATCTGGAGTCGCGGCGATGAAGATTGTGCCACCGGAGGACAGCGGCCTTGCGGAGGCGGCCGCCGTGCTGCGCGATGGTGGCATCGTGGCCTATCCGACCGAGACGGTGTATGGGCTCGCGGTCGATCCCTTTAATGAGGCAGCCCTTGCGCGCCTCTTCGCCGCGAAGGGACGGACCGACGCGAATGCCGTCCTGCTGGTGATTGCGGCGCCTGCTCAGGCAGACGCGGTCGCCAGCGCGGTGGATGCAAGGGCGTCGCGCTATATGGCCTCCTATTGGCCCGGTCCGCTGTCCTTGCTCTTGCCGGCCAAACCGGGATTGCCTGCCGCCCTGACGGCCGGTTCCGGCAAGGTGTGTGTGCGTTGCTCCGCGCAGGTGACGGCGCGGGCGCTCGCGGCGGCTTTCGGTGGGCCGATTACCTCGACCTCGGCCAACCGCAGCGGTTTCGCGCCCGCGCGCGATGTGGCCTCGCTCGATGTGCCCGATGTTGCCATCGCAATCGATGGGGGGCATTTGGGCGACGGCGCGACTTCGACGGTCTTCGATCCGGCGACGGGTGTCGTGCTTCGGGAAGGTGCAATCCCGGCGGCGGAACTGCTGGAATTCACCCGCGCGCACTAGCGGTAGCGCATATTCTTGTGGACCGTATTCGGCACGGCCTAGAATATCGCTTGTTCAAACCTTGGAAAGCCCATCATGAAAATAGCCCTCGGCAGCGACCACGCCGGCTTCGAAGCGCCGGAACCTTTTTACAAACCGGCCCTGATTGCCCACCTTCAGGCTGCGGGTCATGACGTGATTGACTGCGGTCCAGAAGGCCCGGGTTCCGTGGACTATCCCGACTTTGCGGATAAAGTCTGCCGCGAGATCCTGGAGGGACGCGCAGAGATGGGGGTGCTGCTTTGTGGTACCGGCATGGGCATCAGCATTCGCGCGAACCGGCACCGCGGAATTCGCGCCACGGTGTGCAACACCGAAGAAATGGCACAACTGGCGCGCGAACACAACAATGCAAACATCCTGTGTCTAGGAAAGCGCATCTCCTCGCTGGAAGATTGCCTGCGGCTCATGGACGTGTTCTTTGATACGGACTTCAGCGGCGGCGAGCGGCACGTCCGGCGCATCGGTAAGATTGACGCCTAATACTTCGACGGTTACCGAAAGGTCTATTGTGAGCGTATTGACTCCCCAGGAAATCGTGGCGGCCCTCGACCGGAACATTGTGGGTCAGACCGAGGCCAAGCGGAAGGTCGCGATTGCACTGCGCAACCGCTGGCGCCGGCGCCAGCTTGATGCGGCGCTGCAAGAAGAAGTTACCCCGAAGAACATCATCCTGATCGGTTCGACCGGCGTCGGCAAGACCGAGATCGCGCGGCGCCTGGCGAAACTTGCGGATGCGCCCTTCATCAAGGTAGAGGCCTCCAAGTTTACCGAGGTGGGCTATGTCGGGCGGGATTGCGAGTCGATGATTCGCGAGCTGATGGAGGTAGGTATCAACCTCGTGCGCGAAGAGATGCAGCGTGACCTGGCCCCGCAGGCCAAGGCCAACGCAGACAAGCGCGTGCTTGACCTGTTGCTGCCGCCACAGCCGCAGACGGGTGGACAGAAGATCTTCAAGCCCGGTGATCCGTCCAGTGGCGACGAGGGGCCGGCCCGCAACCTGCGCGATGTAGACGATGCCGAGACGCGCACACGCGAGCTCTTTGAGCGCAAGCTGAAGGCAGGCGAACTCGATGATCGTGAGGTCGAGTTGAACGTGCGCGACAACGGCGGCACGTCGATGATGCAGGTGTTTTCGAATAGCGGCATGGAGGAGATGGGAATGAATCTCCAGGAGCTCTTCGGGAAGATGGGGCCACAGCGCACCAAGCGCCGGAAGGTCACGGTGGCCGATGCGCGCAAGATCCTGGAGCAGGAGGAACTCGACGAACTGATCGATATGGATGCCGTGACGAAGCACGCGGCCAACCGCGTGGAGAACGACGGGATCGTCTTTCTCGACGAGATCGACAAAATCGCCGGGCGCGGTGGTCAGGGGCACGGCCCCGATGTCTCCCGCGAAGGGGTGCAACGCGATATTCTTCCGATCGTGGAAGGCAGCACCGTGACCACGAAGTACGGTCCAATCAAGACGGATCACATTCTCTTCATCGCGGCGGGTGCCTTCCATGTGGCCAAGGTGTCCGACATGATTCCCGAGTTACAGGGTCGCTTCCCGATTCGTGTCGAGTTGAACAGTTTGGAGAAGGCCGACTTTGCACGTATCCTGCGCGAGCCAAAGAGTTCGCTTCTCGTGCAGTATCGGGCGCTGCTGGAAACCGAAGGTGTCACGCTTGAGATTGGCGACGATGCGATTGATCGCATCGCGGAGATCTGTGAGCACGTGAACAACGAAGGCGAAGACATCGGCGCACGCCGCCTGCACACGATTATGGAGTGCCTGCTCGAAGACATCTCCTTCGATGCCGCGCAGAAGTTCGGTGAAACCTTTGTTATCGATGCGGATGAAGTGACGCGCCGGCTGGCGAATGTCATGGAAGACCGTGACCTGTCGCAGTACATTCTCTAGGTATGATCCGGATCGCGGAAATGGAAGCGCTTGGTGGCTGCACGGCCGCGATGACCGGTACGGTCGACGGCGACTGTGCGCTAGACGCAGTCGACTTTTCTCCCTGCGAACAGGTGTTGCGGCACTTGGGCGCGGGCCCGGGAAGACTCGCGCGCTTGCAACAGGTACACGGCGACCGAATTGTCGCGGTTACCGCGGCGGACTGCCGTGCCGATGTGTCCATGATACTGGGCGATGGCGACGCGTTGGTCACGGCTACACCAGGGATCTTGCTGGGCATCAGTATCGCTGATTGTATTCCGGTCTATGTGGTTGCACCGGGCCGGGCGGCGGGGCTGGCCCACGCGGGCCGCGCAGGGACCCGCCTCCGGATCGCAGCAAAACTGGTTCGGACAATGAGTAGGGGCTACGGCGTTTCGACCGACACAATGCATGCCTTCGTTGGACCCGGGGCCGGGCCGTGTTGCTATGAAGTATCGGCATCGATTGCGGGGTCGTGGCAAGACGCAGGCTTACCCGCCGTGGGCCGGCACCTCGATTTGTGGGCGGCAAACCGCGCCGCCCTCCTCGAGGCGGGGGTGCCCGCGAAGCAGGTGATGACCGCCGGTCACTGCACCATATGTCAGCCGGGATTTCACTCCTTCCGGCGCGACCAGGGCCGAGCCCGCAACTTGGCGCTCCTCGGCCTCCAATAATACAAAAAGCATGAATTGTCAGAATTGCAGAGCGGGATTATCCACCCGCCATCGTGGGCCTATTGAACGAGTTGCTTAAATTGTGCTAAATTACGCGCTGAATCTGTGTGGCTTTACGGCGGAGTGGGTTTCGACCCACTTTTTTTATTGATTACAGGTGGTCTCTCGTGGCTCAGGATGCAATTATTCGCCATGTTTGGGCGGCTTTTGAGCCGGAATTGGCGGACTTGGGCTACGAACTGGTGGAGGTGGAGTTCGGGGTCGAAGCCGGTTCGCGGATTCTTCGGATTTATATTGACAAGGATGGCGGTGGAATCACGCTGAAGGACTGTACGGCAGCGTCGAACCTGCTGAGCATGCTGCTCGATGCGGACGATCGCATCGGCGAGGAATACCTGCTTGAGGTGTCTTCGCCGGGAATCGACCGGCCCCTACGGAAGCCGGCTGATTTTTTGCGGTTCCGCGGGAGCCCGGTGCGTGTCGAGATGCACGCGACGACGGGCGGGCGGCGCCGGTTTCGCGGGCGTCTGGAGGATTTCCAGGATGGTTTGATCGTGTTGGAATGCGATGGTGAACGAGTGGAACTCCACATCGAGAACCTGAAAAAGGCGAACGTAGTTGCCTGAACATAAAGGAGCGAACGGTGGACCAGAACCTGAAGGTCATCCTGCAGCAACTGGAGGCAGAAAAAGGCGTGAACCGCGCGACGCTGATCGAAGCGATTCGCAGCGCGATCGAAAGCGCTGCGCGCAAGAGCATGACGCGCGCCGCCGTGGTCACGGTGGAAGTCGATCCGGACACGCTTGGATTTAAGGTCTTTGAGATTCGCACCGTCGCAGAAACGATTACCGATCCTGCTGAAGAGATTTCGCTCCAGGAAGCGCTCGAACTGAACCCGGGCGTGGTTGTGGGCAACCGCCTCAAGGTACCGGCCGAGCCCAAGGACTTCGGCCGTATCGCCGCACAAACCGCAAAGCAGGTTATCATCCAGAAGATGAAGGACGCCGAGCGCGACCAGATCTTCGACGAGTTCAAGGCCCGTGAGGGTGAACTGGTCACGGGGACTGTGAAGCGCCTGAGCCATGGCAATATAATCGTGGCGATCGGCCGCGCGGAGGCCGTCATTCCCTACCGCGAACAGTCGCCGCGCGAGAATTTTAAGCCGGGTGACCGCATTCGTGCGCTGCTGATTGAAGTCGACAATAGCGGTCGTGGCGCGCAACTGGTGATGTCACGGGCAACCGCGGACCTGGTGCGCGTGCTGTTCGAATTGGAAGTTCCGGAAATCTATGACGGCACCGTGGAGATACGCGCGATTGCGCGTGAAGCCGGTAGCCGCACCAAGGTTGCCGTGCGATCCAACGATGCCAATGTGGACCCTGTGGGGGCCTGCGTGGGCATGAAGGGATCACGCGTTCGCGCCGTGGTGGAAGAGCTTTCCGGTGAGAAAATTGATATCGTGCGCTGGAGCGACAACGCCGTCGAATTGGCGACCAACGCACTGAATCCGGCGGACATTCTCAAGATGACGCTGGACGAAGAGAATGGTTCGATATCCGTTGTGGTGCCGCAGGACCAGCTTTCCCTGGCCATCGGCAAGCGCGGTCAGAATGCGCGCCTGGCGTCCAAGCTGATCGGCTGGAACATCGACATCGAAGGCGATGGCAGTTCCCCCTCCGTGCCTGCCGAAGAAGGCGAATCCGATGGTGCCGCGGTCGCGTCCCAGGATGACCCGAACGGGCCGGAAGTATAAGCAGTACCGCAACGAGCACAGTATCCGGGCGTATATGAGGAGAGTGTAGATGCCGACAATCGTCGATATGGCCGAACGCCTCGACATGACAGCAGAAGAAGCGATGGAAGCGCTTCGCAAGCTGGAGTTCAAGGTCGAGAACGTCGAGTCAGAGATCACCGACGAACAATGCGACATTCTGATGGATGTCGACGAGGATCCGTCTGCCCTTGACGCGATGCTGGCGGAGAAGCGGAAGAAAGTAGAAGAAGAAGAGAAGCGCGCGCAGCAACGCCTCGAGAACCTGAAGAAGGCAACCGAAGCGAAGAAGAAGAAGGCTGCGGCGAAGAAGAAGGCAACGGCGAAAAAGAAAGCTGCGGCAAAGAAGAAGACCGCGGCAATCGTGGAAGTCGTCGAAGAAGAGAAAGCGCCCGCGCCCGAGCCGGAAGCGGAACAACAGCCGCCGGCGGTGCCCGAAGTTGTTGTCGTCGAAGAGGCGCCCGTAGTGGAAGATACGCCTGAACAGCCGGAGCAGCCTGCCGCGGAGATTCTTCCACCGCAGGAAGCGCCATCTGCGGTGCAGGAAGAAGACAGCAAGGTGGTTGCGGAGATTCTCCCGGACGAACCGGAAGTTACCGAGGCCGAACAGGCCCCCGCAGCGCCGGCCGCGGCTGCCGACAGTGGTGACGCCGGCGTCTTGGGTGCCTTGGCGACTGCCGAGCGCAAGCACGAAGACGAGGAGCGCCGCCGGAAGGAACGCGAGAAACAGCGCGAACTGGATCAACGTCCGTTACCGACGCCCGATCCGGCGGTGGTGGCAGAAGTAATTCGACGTGCAGAAGAAAAGAAGCGCCAGCGCGAACAACCCCAGCCGCGTCGTGGAGCGCCAAGCGCCAACACACCCGCGCCGCGCAGTGGCCGCGAAGCCCTTGCGATGGAGATGGAACGACGCTCCGGCGGTGGTGGACCGCGTCCTGGTGGTGCGCCGGGTGCCCGCGGTGGTGCCCCGGGGAAGACGGGCAAGACCGCGCGCAAGCGCCAGAAACGAACGGAGCGTGCACGCGCACTTGAAGATACGATGCGCCGGGATGCGGCGGCCGCGGTCCGAGAGTTTCAGTCCGGCGGGGGTATCGGTGGATCCAAGCGCAAGAAGAAAAAG
>JAUIKJ010000165.1 GCA_030430835.1 Candidatus Hydrogenedentota bacterium | reverse complement strand
GTTGAAAGCGATGCGGCGCGCATGCCCATCGATACCCCGGAGGAGGAAGCGGCCGGCACGGTCTATGTGGAGTCCGGCCACGATGGACGGCTGACGCGCGTCGCCCACATGATCGTGCCCCTCGGCGATCAGCCCACGCTGCTCACCCTGCGCGTACCCATCGACCCGCAGATCGAGGTCGTGCGCGCCTTCACCAACCGCTACATTCTCGTGCTGACGGCGATCTTTATTCTCACCTGCGGCCTGATGATCTATACCATCCGCCAAAGCCTGCAGCCGCTGGCCGCACTCTCGGAATCCTGCGCACAGATCCCCACCGGCACCCTCGATCCCGTGCAGGCACCCGGCGCCACCGGCGAGATCCTCGCGCTGCAGGAAACCTTCAACGGCATGCTGCGTTCGCTCAAGGAGAAGGAAATGGTCGAGGCACGCCTGCGCCAGGCCCAGCGCCTCTCCGCCCTCGGCAACCTCGCCGCGGGCGTCGCGCACGACATCCGCAACCCGCTCAACGCAATCAAGCTGTTGTCGAGTCATGCCGCGGATCAACTGGCCGACAACCCCGCAGGCAAGCCGGTGCACACCATTCGCCAGGAAGTGAACCACCTCGAAGAGATCGTTTCCAGCTTTCTGTCACTCGCGCGCGAGAGCGAACTGAAGCCCGTGCCGGAGCCGGTCGATCCGCTGCTGGAAGACTGCGTCCATCTCTTCAAGCAGGACGCCGAGGCCCGCGGCGTGAAACTCAGCGCGGATCTCCGCGCCGGTGATCTGCGGCTCCTGCTGGACGAGAAACAATGGAAGCGCGCCATCCTGAACGTATTGCTCAATGCACTCGAAGCGTGCCCCGCTGGTGGGCGCGTGCGGATCTTTTCCCGCGTGACGGAACACGACTGCGAGATCGAGATCCGGGACGACGGCCCCGGCCTCGATCGGGAAACGGCCGAGCGCGTGTTCGAACCCTACTTCACCTCGAAACCCGGCGGGACGGGACTCGGTCTCTCGATCACCCGCGGCATCATCGAAGAACACGGCGGCCGCATCGAGCTGACGGGCATCGAAGGCCAAGGCTGTCAGGTGATCATCACGATGCCGCTGAAAACGACACAGGCGCCATGAAGAAACGTATCCTCCTCACCGAAGACGATCAGGTGCAACGCGAGATCATCGTCGATATTCTCGCCAGCCGCGACTATCAGGTGGTGCCGCAACCGGCCGCCGCCGGTGCGCTCGACGCCCTGCAATCGGATACCTATGACCTGCTGCTCACCGACCTGAAAATGCCCGGCATGGACGGGATCGAACTCATGCGGCAGGCCAAGCGGATCCGTCCCGATCTGGAGGTGGTGGTGATGACGGCGCACGGCACCATCCGCACGGCGGTCACCGCGATGCGCGATGGCGCGATCGACTATCTGGAAAAGCCCTTCGACAAGGACGAGCTCTTGCACGTTGTTGAACGCGCGCTGGAGCGCGGCGGCCTGCGCAAGGAGAACCGCCAGCTCCGCGCGCTTGTGAACGACACGGTGTCGCTCGGCAACATCATCGGCGAAGCGCCCGCAATGCAGGAAGTTTTTCAGCGCACCGGGCGCGCTGCGCAGGTGGACGCCACGGTGCTCATCCTCGGGGAATCGGGCACCGGCAAAGAACTCATTGCGCGGCATATTCACTTCAACGGTGCCCGCAAGGACAGGCCCTTCGTCACGGTGAACTGTGCCGCGATTCCCGAGAACCTCGTCGAGTCCGAGCTCTTCGGCCACGAAAAAGGCGCCTTCACCGGGGCCGACGCCGCGCGCGCGGGCAAGTTCGAGACCGCCGATGGCGGCACCCTCTTCCTCGACGAGATCGGCGACATGCCCCTCGCCTCGCAGGCCAAGCTCCTGCGCGTGTTGCAGGAGGGGCTGCTCGAGCGCGTCGGCTCCAACAAGACCCGGCAGGTCGACGTGCGCGTCATCGCGGCGACCAACCGCGACCTCAAACAGCGCGTCGACGAGGGCGACTTCCGCGAAGACCTCTACTACCGCCTCGAAGTCCTGCCCATCCTCCTGCCGCCCCTGCGCGAACGCATGCAAGACCTGCCCCGGCTCATCGCGCACTTCCGCGCCAAGCACGGCAAGAAACTCGGCGCCGAGCCGCCCGCCCTCGCACCCGAGACCGTCGACGCGCTCCTGCGCTACGCCTGGCCCGGCAACATCCGCGAACTCGAAAACACCCTGGCGCAGCTCTACATCCTCGCCGCCAACGACCCCATCACCCCTGCCGACCTGCCGCCCAAGCTCCGCACCCCCGGCCCCCGCCCCGGCAACCTCGAGCTCCCCCCCGGTGGCCTCGTCCTCGAAGACCTCGAACAAGAACTCATCCGCCAGGCCCTCGAACGCAGCGGCGGCAGTATCAAGGACGCCGCGGAGCTGCTGGGGCTGACCTATAAGACGCTGCAATACCGCCTGAAGAAGCATGAGATTGACCGGACGGAGCTGGGGTAATTTCCAGATATGGTCCGCCAGCGGCCGTCTGAATGCCCGGGACACCCCGCGTTTTTACGCGGCAGCACACTATTTTACGCTGCAACACAGGGTGCAAAGGGATGGGAATATCACCGAAAACCCCTGAAAACAGGGCGATTCTCGCGACGCACAGAATTATTTTGCCCCAAGGCTTTAATTTTCGTGGGTTTTCTGTTATATTGGCAGCGGTGAGGTCCAGTAGCGTAAGGCTCGTCGAATGACACGGCGATATCGAGGGTGGCAAATCACGCCTCGGGGGATTGCTTTACGTTTTGAACTCTGGGGTAAATGGCCCCACCACGGGAGAAACACAATGACAGACGAAATTTTGGATTTGATTGTTGGGGAACCGGTCGCGGAGACAGAAGTCAAGCAGAACACGGGACCGCTCGGTTGCGATCCGGACGTGCCGGGTTCCTGCGTCGGATTGATTGCGCTGCTGGGCCTGGGTGCCTATCTGGCCTTCTTCACCGACATCTTCGCGGTTATCATCGACTTTATCACGGGATTGTTCTAGGACCGGTGATTTGGCGGTAACTGGACGGCGGGCGCTGTACTCGCGTCGGCTATCCGCAGAACTACCGGAAACCGGACCCGTGCCGAGTTTTACGCAATAAGGACCTGTGCCCTTTGGTGCAGGTCCTTGTTGTGTTCCGGTGGCCGCGCGGCCAATCTGCTACCATCGCGGGATGTACGCCTTCTCTAAACGCGGCTGCGGGGCGCTGGGTCTCCGGTTACTGGCGCTCGGCTGTATCGCCCTCGCCGCGGCGCACGCCGTGCCCGCCGAGAGCCCGCCCAATATCCTGTTCATTCTGGTCGACGATCTCGGGAAGGAATGGATCGGCTGCTACGGCGGTGAATCGGTTGCCACGCCGCGCATCGATGCGCTTGCAGCATCCGGCATGCGCTTCGACCATGCCTACTCGATGCCTCAGTGTACCCCGAGCCGGGTCACGCTGCTGACCGGTCAGTATCCCTGGCGCACCGGCTGGGTCAATCACTGGGACGTGCCGCGCTGGGGCGTGGGCTATTTCGACTGGTCGGCCTACACGACCTTCCCGCAGTTGCTGCAGGCCGCGGGCTACGCCACTTGCGCCGCGGGCAAGTGGCAGATAAACGATTTCCGCCTCGAACCCGAAGCGATGCGAAAGCAGGGTTTCGACGACTGGTGCATGTGGACCGGCTACGAAACCGGCAACCCGCCCAGCGGCGCGCGCTATTGGGATCCCTACGTCAACACCCCCGCGGGCAGCGAAACTCGCGAAGGGACCTTCGGCCCCGCGCTCTACGCAGATCATCTGATCCAGTTCATGACCGAGCACCGCGATGAACCGATGCTCCTGTACTTCGCCATGGCACTTACGCACACGCCCTTCACCACCACGCCCCACGCGCCCGAGGCGGCGGGCCCGCTCGCGCAGCACAAGGCGATGGTTGTCTACACCGATTACCTCGTCGGCCGTCTGGTTGATCATCTGGTGGAACTCGGCCTGCGCGACAACACGGTGATCGTCTTCACCACCGACAACGGCACGACCCGCGGAATCCAGGGCCGGCGCAACGGCACAACGGTCCGCGGCGCCAAGGGCGACAAACACGAGGCCGGTGTCTGCGCCCCCTTCATCGTCAGCGCGCCCGGTCTCGTTCCCCCCGGCTCGGTCTCACCGGCCCTCACCGATTTCACAGATCTGCTGCCGACCTTCGCCGCGATTGCAGGCCTCCCCCCGGACCACACCGCGCCACGCGACGGATACTCGATCCTTCCGGTGCTGCGCGGTGATGCCACCGAATCGGCGCGATCCTGGATCCTCTCCATGGGACACGGTCCGGCCGTCCTCGATGCGGCAGGCGTGCGGGGCAAGCACCCCTTTGCATCCCGTGTCCTTCGCGACCGGCGCTATAAGGTCTGGGTCAACGAGTCACGGGAGATCACACGCCTGCACGATCTCGAAGCCGACCCCGGCGAAACCCGAAACCTGCTCGATGCGCCGTCGCCGGAATCGGGCGCGGTTGTGGAGCGTTTCCAGGCCGTGGTCGAAAGCTTGCCCGCGGAAGACGCTCGCCCGCGCTACCGCAAGCGACCCGCCAACCCCTGGGACGCAACGCCGAACTAGGCGCGCGTATCAGTCGTAGCTGCGCTCGCCGGCATCCGTGAGGCGCACCACGCTGTCCGGGCCATTGAGCACGATGTAGATCGCGCCGTCGGGCCCCACGCTCACGTCGCGCACGCGGCCGTAGTTCTTGAAGATGGTCTCGCTGTGGAGGATGCGGTTCTCGTAAACGGTCAGCAGTTTCACTTCTTCAAAGCGCAGTCCTCCCGCCAGCAGGTGGCCATGCCACTTGGGGAAGTTGTCACCGCCCCGGTGAAACGCCAGACCACAGGCCGCGATCGAAGGCTTCCAATAGAGAATCGGCTGCTCCATGCCGTCCTGTACTTCGGTGTCCGTCACGGGCTGGCCATTGTAGTTCCGGCCATAGGTGATTTCCGGCCAGCCATAGTTCCGGCCCGCCAGGATTAGGTTTACTTCATCCCCGCCCATCGGCCCATGCTCCGTCTCCCAGATCGCGCCCGTGTCCGGATGCACCGCCAGTCCCTGCGGATTGCGGTTGCCATAGCTGAAGATCGTGGGCACCGCGTCCTCGGTGTCGACAAAGGGATTGTCCTTCGGGACCCGCCCGTCCCGGTGAATCCGGTGCACCTTGCCATTGGGGCGCTCGAGATCCTGTGCATGATTTTGGAAGCCGCGCTCGCCGATGCTGAAGTAGAGATGACCCTCCGGATCGAAGACGATCCGGCAGCCGTAGTGGTGGCGCGACTTCAGGTAGTGATCGGCCTGCGCCTCGAAGATGACTTCCTCATCCGTCCATGCATGATCCACGATCTTGCCGCGCACGATCCGCGTCATCGACGGCCGGTTCTTCTCCTCCGCAGTGCCTAGCGCATGGCTGTAGGCAAGATAGATCCAGCCGTTCTCTGCATAGTCCGGATCGATAGCGACATCCATCAGCCCGCCCTGGCCTTCGTTCAGGACCACCGGCGTATTCGCTATCGGTTCCGCGTGCAGCACGCCATCGCGCAGCACGCGCAGGCGTCCCGGACGCTCCGTAATGAGCGCGGTGTTCGCATCCGGAAAGTCGATCGCCCACGGCACCACAAGTCCCTCGGCCACGATGTCGACCTGCATGTTGTAGTCCTGCGACTGCAATTCCCTGGGCGGCGCCGGCTTCACCGCGCCAGTCGATTCCTCCTGCGACAGGATGAACTGAACCAGCGCGTCGATCTCCTGGTCGTCCAGTGTCGCTTCATAGGCCGGCATGCCCGCCACGGTAATGCCGTGTTTGATCGCCTTTCGCAGTGCCCCGCCGCCCGCGCCGTAGAGCCAGATCCCGTCCAGCATGCTCTGCGCATTGCCGCCCCGCATGTCGGCCCCGTGGCACTGCATGCAGTGCTGCCCGTACAGCGCCGGCGCATTGGGGCCCTCGGCTTCCGCCGCCAGGGCGGGCAAGATCAGGGTCAGGGCAAGCAGGCAGGCAGTCAAGCGGTACATGAATCGGGGCTCCTTCACGTGTGAACCGGTAGTTTTCTTCAATCATACACACTTCAAGCAGGCATCGGCAGTCCCGGTTGACGCGCGCTGTCCCTTGCAATAGGCTGGGTAGCATACTAAGCCCGGGCGCCCTGGCGCCCACGGGACCCAAGGAGCACGGCATGGCCTTCTACACCCTGACCCCGCAACAGCACGCCCAGTTCGATGCCGATGGTTTCATCATTGTGCAGGACTTCCTGAACGCGGAGGAGATTGATCTGCTGCGCAAGATTGCCAAGGCGGACCATGCCTTTCAGCAGGAGGCAATCGACCGGCATGATGCCTCGGGCAACCTGACGCGGCTCGTGCTGCAGAACGAATTGCGGGACGACGTGTACAGCGCGATAGCGCGATCCACGCGGGTGGTGGAGACGATGGCGTCGCTGCTGGGTGGTGAGGTGTATCACTATCACCACAAGATGATTCTGAAAGAGCCGCGCGTGGGCGGGGCCTGGGAATGGCACCAGGACTACGGCTACTGGTACAACAACGGCTGCCTCTTCCCCGACATGCTCAGCGTGCTCATCGCCGTCGACCGCGCCTCGAAGGCCAACGGCTGCCTCCAGGTCCTGCGCGGCTCGCACAAGATGGGGCGCATCGAGCACGGCCGCTTCGGCGATCAGACCGGTGCCGATCCGGAGCGCGTGAAGCACGCCATGGAGCGCCTGGAGCTCGTGCACTGCGAGATGGAGCCCGGCACCGGCCTATTCTTCCAC
>JAUIKJ010000164.1 GCA_030430835.1 Candidatus Hydrogenedentota bacterium | reverse complement strand
TGATGCCTTCGACGGACTTGCTGCGGACGAGGTCGGCGATACTCTCGATCAGGCGGGACTTGTTGACCTGATAGGGGATCTCCTGGATGATGATGCTCTCTTTGCCGCCTTCCTTCTGCGACTCGATCGCCACCCGCGCGCGAACCACGGCACGTCCGCGGCCCGTACGGTAGGCCTTGTGGATGCCATCCGTGCCGCAGATGATTCCGCCCGTCGGAAAATCAGGCCCCTTCACGAACTTCATCAGGTCATTCGACGTGCACTCGGGGTTGTCAATGTAGTGTGCAACGGCATTGCACACCTCGGTGAGGTTGTGCGGCGGGCAACTCGTCGCCATGCCGACCGCGATACCGTAGGACCCATTGACCAGCAGGTTCGGGATCGCTGAGGGAAGAACCGTCGGCTCCTGCAACCGCTGGTCGTAGTTGTCCTGCGTGTCCACGGTCTTCTTGTCGATGTCCGCGAGCATCTCCGATGCAATCGCCTTCATCCGCGACTCGGTGTAGCGCATTGCCGCCGGGCTGTCCCCGTCAACCGAGCCGAAGTTGCCCTGGCCATCGACCAGCGGATAGCGCATCGCCCAGGGCTGCGCCATGCGTACGAGCGTATCGTAGATCGCCGAGTCGCCGTGGGGGTGGTACTTACCCATCGTATCACCGACCACAGTCGCCGACTTGCGGTAGCCGCGGTTGTATACGAGGCCCAGTTCCTGCATCGCATAGAGAATGCGGCGGTGCACGGGCTTCAGGCCGTCGCGCACGTCCGGCAGCGCTCGGCTGACGATAACGCTCATCGAGTAGGAGAGGAAGGAATCCTTCATCTCCTGTTCAATGGTGATCTTCTTGGTCTTGCCTCGGTTGTCCAGCATGTCGTATTCGCTCTCTCAGATTCGTCCGCGGCTGCGGTTCGGTAGTCGTTAGACGTCGAGGTTCTGCACTTCCGGCGCATGCGTCTCGATAAAGTCCTTGCGCGGCTCCACGAGGTCGCCCATCAGCGTGGTGAAAATATTGTCCGCCACCGGCTCGTCGTCGGCCGTGACTTCGAGTATCGTCCGCTTCGCGGGGTCCATCGTCGTCTCGGCGAGCTGCTCGGCGTTCATTTCACCAAGACCCTTGTAGCGCTGAATGTGCATCCCCTTGCGGCCAGCTTCCAACAGAAACTCGCGCAGCACAAGCAGGTCATCCGTCTCGAGGTTGACCGCGCCTTCCTTGTCCACCACGCGGAAGGGCGCATCCCCGAGCGCCTCGAAGGGCTCCCGGTGACCCGACAGCGACTTGAAGTCGTGGCTGCCGAAGAAGGCCAGATCGATCTCGTTCTCCTTGCGTCCGGGCTTGGCATGACCGTTGGTCTTCTCCGCGCCGTCGTCGTCGATCTCGGCCTGGGCCTCGTCCGTGTTGATGTACTCGAACTCGCCGCCGAAGATGTTGGCAAGTTCCACCGACGTAATCTTCGAGGGATCGAGCTGCTTCTCCTTCGGCAAGGCCGCACACTTCTCGATCGCCTCGATCGGCACGCCATAGATGCGCAGTAGACGCTGCTGCATCCGGCGCCAGGCCTTCTCCGCCTGAATGGCAACCGTGAGATCCTTAAGCTTCACCGCCGTGGGCTTACCGTTCTTCTCCGCGGTAATCTTCACCGAGTCGAGAAGCGTGTCGAAAACGAACTGCTCGAACTCGGCCTCGGTATCAACATAGCGCGACTTCTTGCCCTTGGTAATGCGGTAAAGCGGCGGCTGCGCGATGAAGAGATGCCCCCGGCGAATGAGCTCCGGCATCTGCCGGAAGAAGAAGGTCAACAGCAGCGTACGTATGTGCGCGCCGTCGACATCGGCATCGGTCATGATTATGATCCGGTGATAGCGCAATTTTTCGATATTGAAGTCGTCGCTGCCGAAGCCACTGCCCAGCGCCGTGATCAATGATCGAATCTCGTTGTTGTTCAGCATCTTGTCCACGCGCGCGCGCTCGACATTGAGCACCTTGCCGCGCAGCGGCAGAATCGCCTGGAACTTGCGGTCGCGGCCCTGCTTGGCCGATCCGCCCGCGGAATCACCCTCGACGATAAAGAGTTCGCAGAGCGCCGGGTCGCGTTCGGAGCAGTCGGCGAGCTTCGCCGCCTGGCCAATGGAGTCGAGCACCCCCTTGCGCCGCGTGAGATCACGGGCCTTGCGCGCCGCCTCCCGCGCCCGAGACGCCTCGATGGTCTTGCTCACGATCCGGTTCGCAATCGTGGGATTCTCTTCAAAGTAGGTTTGAAGCCCTTCGTAGACCAGCGAGTTGACGATGCCCTGCACCTCGCTGTTGCCCAACTTCATCTTGGTCTGGCCTTCAAACTGCGGATCGTGCACACGCACCGAGACGATCGCCGTGAGACCCTCGCGCGCGTCGTCGCCGCTGAGCGCGCTCATGCCCTTCTTGAACTGGTTGTTCTTCTTCGCGTAGTCGTTGAGACTCTTCGTCAGCGCCGCGCGGAAACCGCTCAGGTGCGTGCCACCCTCGTGCGTGTTGATGTTGTTCGCGAAGCTCGACACGGTCTCGGAGTAGGCGGTCGTATACTGCAGCGCTACCTCAACCTCCACCTCTTCCTTCGCCGCCTCCAGATAGATCGGCTTGCGGTGGAGCGATTCCTTGTTCCGGTTGAGGAAGTCGACGTACTCGATAATACCGCCCTTGAACTGCAGCGTCGTCGGCTCGTCGTCCGTGCGCTCGTCTTCAAAGACAATCTTGATGCCCTTGTTCAGGAACGCGAGTTCACGCAGGCGCGTCAACAAGGTCTCGGCGTTGTAGGTCGTGTCTTCGAAAATCTCGGAGTCCGGAAGGAAGGTTACCTTCGTCCCGGTGGATTTAATCTTCTGCTTCTTCTCCAGCTTCCCGTTGGGATTGCCGCGCTCGAAAGCCATCCCCCACACAAAGCCATCGCGCTTCACCTCCACCTCGAGCCAACGCGACAACGCATTCACGCAGGACACACCCACGCCGTGCAAACCGCCCGACACCTTGTACGAACTGTTGTCGAACTTGCCACCGGCGTGCAGCACGGTCAAGACCACTTCGAGCGCGCTCTTGTTCTTGAACTTTTTGTGCTTCGTCACCGGTATGCCGCGGCCGTTGTCGATCACCGTGATGCTGTTGTCCAGGTGAATCGTCACGTTAATCTGCGTGCAATGCCCCGCCAGCGCTTCGTCGATGCTGTTGTCGACCACCTCGTAGACGAGATGATGCAGGCCGCGGGTGCCGGTATCGCCGATGTACATCGCGGGGCGTTTGCGCACCGCTTCCAAGCCCTCGAGGACCTGGATCGAATCGGCACCGTAAGTGTTTTCTGCCATTGGACTTACCCTATCTGGAACTGGGGGAAATTACAGTGTATTCGGGAGATGCCGAAAGTATAGCAAATCAGACACGGCCAAGCAACATGAAACACTTTATTTAGCGCTGCCTAAGCCCTTGCCATACGGGATGTTGTGGAGATCGCCCTGAGGTCGTGGGGGCCAGCGCAGGCACCCTTCGCACAAGCGCCCTGCAGCGCATTCCCGGACTCACCCCAAACCGCTGCAATTACGTCACTTACAGGCGCCCTGACGCACCCCTGCGGACCCATGGCACTTAGGCGGTCACGCCGCGAATGCTGTCCACCGTAATCCCCCCATGCGAAGCGTTCCAGACCGCCTCCCCGCCGTCGACGCGAATGAGCTGGGGCGACTGGTGGACGACCGAGAGCCGGGACGCAATCTCGTTGGACAAGGGCCGTGACTCAATCACCTTGACCAGATAGAAGGGCGGCGCAGTATCGCCCGCCGCTTCAAGATAGGCCGCGACCTGCCGGTGTGCCGCCGCGGACACGGGGCACGTGGTGCTGTGTTTGAAAATAAACACAGGCGCTCCCGCCGTTGCCTGCAGGACCGGATCCAGTTCGTCGACGCGGGTCAGTTCCTTCACGCCCAAGCTCTCCAGGTTGGTGCCGCCGGCTCCCTTCAGGAACCCGCTGATCCATGCACGAATTGCCATACCGAATCCTTCGCGGTGTACCTAAGCATGATACGGCGCAGTGCCAACGACATCAAACCCTTCGGCTTGCCGCGGCCCGCGCAGCGCGCTAGGATGCTGCCCATGCACACCACCACACCTCCTCCCGTACGACCCATCGCCCTCGGCCTTCTTCTACTCGTCCTCGGCGCATCCGCCACGGAAACCGCCCCCCCGCCCGAAGGCATGGTCCGCATCCCCGGCGGCACTTTCCAGATGGGAAGCGAATCCGGTTTCCCCGATGAAGCCCCGGTACACGAGGTCACCGTCGCGCCCTTCTATCTCGACACGCACGAAGTAACCAACGCGGACTTCGCGAAATTTGTCGAGGCCACCGGCTACAAGACCGAGGCGGAGCAATGGGGCTGGTCCATCGCCTTCCTCCCACGTGACGACAAACCCCAGCGCGTCTTCGGCGCCGAATGGTGGGCAAAGTCGGATGGCGCAAACTGGCGCAATCCAACGGGTCCGGGGTCCTCCATCGAGGGCAAGGAAGATCGCCCCGTCGTACAGGTGAGCTGGACCGATGCCATGGCCTATTGCGAATGGGCCGGCAAGCGTTTGCCGACGGAAGCGGAATGGGAGTTCGCCGCGCGTGGCGGCGCCGAAGGCAAGACCTATCCCTGGGGCGATGAACTCCACCCGGACGGGAAACAGCTCCACAACCTTTGGAACGGCGTCTTCCCCGTGGAGGATCGCGGCGAAGACGGCTTCAAGGAGCTCGCGCCCGTCGGAAGCTATCCGCCCAACGCCTATGGCCTCTATGACATTGCCGGCAACGTATGGGAATGGTGCGCGGACTACTACGCGCCGGACTACTACGCGCGGTCGCCCAGGGAAAATCCCACCGGCCCCGATCGCGGAACGGAGCGAATCCTGCGCGGTGGGTCGTGGCTCTGCTCGGAGTCCTACTGCACCGGCTACCGCGTCTCACACCGCAACCACACCACACCGGACTCAGGCCTCAACAACATGGGCTTCCGCTGTGCGCGGTCCATCGAAACGGACCCGCCTGAGACCAAGGCCACCACCGCAACCAGCGACGACTCCGGCGGGTCGAAGACCCACTAGACTCCCCGCCGCCCCGCGCGGTCCTACCTGGAAAGCCATCATGTACCCTGCCGACCTGACTCCCGCGTCCCGTCTCTACCTGCCCCTGCTGTTAGTGGCCGCCGCCTGCGCCGCCTTCTGGCTGGTGCTACCGCCCTCGGAACTCCCGGTGGATGCGCCGCCGGAAGTCTTCTCCGGCGACCGCGCGCACGTCCACAGCTTCGAGATCGCCTCGGAGATCCACGCCGCCGGCACGCCGGAACTGGAGGAGGTTGCCGACTACCTCCACGACCGCCTCACGGAATATGGCCTGGAGACGGAATTCCAGCGCGAGATCATCAACGACGGCCTCCGCGTGCGCAATGTGGAGAACGTCATCGCACGCATCCCGGGCACGGACAACACGCATTCCTTCGTGATGACCGCACACTTTGACTCGGTGCCGACGGGCCCCGGCGCGGCGGACGACGGCGCCGGGACCGTGGTCATGCTGGAGGCCGCGCGTGCACTCATGCTCGCACCACGCATGAAGAACGACATCGTTTTCGTCTTCACCTGCGATGAGGAACTGCTCGGCGGCGGCGCGCGCGCCTCGCTGACCCACCGCTGGGTCGAGGGCAACGCCGCCGTGCTCGGCCTCGAAGCGCGCGGCACCTATGGCCCCGCCTTCATGTTCCAGACCAGCGATGACAACGGCGACCTCATCCCCGCGATGGTCAGGGCCAGCGCACCCGCGATGGCGAACTCGCTGATGTTTGAGGTGCACCGCCGCACGCCGAACGGCACGGACTTCGAGCAGTTCAAGCGCCACGGTTATCTCGGCTATGACATGGCCTTCGTCGGGGGTCTCGGCTATTACCACACGATGAACGACAACCCGGAGAACCTCAGTCCGGCGAGCCTGCAAAGCCAAGGCGATTTCGTCATGCCCATCGCCCGCTACTACGGCAACCTCGACACGCCGCCACAGCGCAACGCGGACCGCGTGTACTTCAACACCCTCGGCCTGCGCCTCGTCAGCTATCTCGCGTCCTGGGGCGGACCCCTCGCCTACGGCGCCATCCTGCTCTGCCTCATCGCAATCGCTGCGGGACTGTGGCTGCGCGTGCTGCGCGGCGACCAAGTGATCTTCGCCGTGCTCTATCCGCTCCTCTTGCTGACCGTGACAGGACTGGCCGCCGCCGCCTTCATGGTCCTCAGCTACAAGATCTTCTACGTCTACATGATCTACAACGCGGGCATCTATCAGGCCGGCCTGCTCGCGCTCGCCCTCGGCTGCACCCTGGTCGCCCTGCGCGGCGTCGTCGCACGGGTGTCGCTCCCCGCGCTGCAAGCGGGTGCGTTGGTCTACTGGCTCATCGCGGCCGTCGTACTGCAATACGCCATGCCCGTGGGATCCTACGTCGCCACATGGCCGCTGCTGGTCGGAAGCGCCGGCCTGCTCGCGGCCATCCTGGTCCGGGCCCGCGGGGGGCGCACCGAACTCGCCTTTGCCCTGCAGGCCCTGTCGCTTCTTCCCCCCATCTTCATCGCGGTGCCGGGCATCTATGCGCTGCACCTGATCGGTGCCGTGCTGACCCTCGTCCCCTGCACCCTGCTCTTTACCCTCCTGCTCGTCCAGCTGGGACCGATGCTCGCCGCCGGCCTCACGCTGCTTCACTACGAGGCCTTCGAGAGCTGCCCTTCCCTGCCGATGCTCAGGTCTCGCCTCGATGCGGAACGCAAGGAGGAGCGCAACCACGGCATCCACGTCATGGCCGCTCAGAACGGT
>JAUIKJ010000163.1 GCA_030430835.1 Candidatus Hydrogenedentota bacterium | reverse complement strand
CTGCCCATGCTGGGACTCAAGGTGGCTATCCCCTACTCCCTGGCCGAAACCCCGGATATCGCGTCACTCAGCAACGCGGAGGTGGCCGGGATGCTCGACCAGCGCTATCTGGGCATGGCGATCGTTGGGCTCGTCGCCTATCTGATCCTTCACCTGCGCGCCGCGGCGATCTATGCTTCGGCCATCGCGGCGGCGGTGCGCGAGGGTGAAGTCACCCCCTACCAATTGTCGCCTTCGGAACGCACCGTGTTCGCATGCTTTGGCATGCCGCACTCCGCGAACGGCATCGCACGGCATCCGGCGCGCCGCAGGATCCGTGGCGCCATCGGTCGCATCCTTTTTGCGGTTGGCGTCACGCTGACGCTGGCCGTCTGGTTTGGGGTTGTGGCCCAGATCTATGTGGGACAGTTCATGAACTACCTCCCGCTTCGGGGCTGGCTCAACCAGCCCCTGATTCACGCGCCCTGGTTCAATGAACGTCCCGGCTACCTCGACGAAGTGGATGGCGAGCCGCCGCTTCCGCCCACGAAATTCAAGGCTTGATTCCAGCCACTTTTTGACTTCGCGCGTCGCTTCCCCTAGCATGGCGCGCCGGAAGAGTAACGTCACCGAAGTACCCAGGAATGGCCATGACCAACACATCCGACGCCACCGCACCCGCGTGCCAGTTCTGCAAGGCCCCGCTGAAACACACCTTTGTCGACCTGGGAAAATCGCCGCTCTGCGAGCGCTTTCTCAAGGCGGAAGAACGTAACCGGATGGAAGCGTTTTATCCCCTGCACGTGTGGGTGTGCAGCAAGTGCTATCTCGTCCAACTGCAGGAATATGTCAGCCCGGACGCAATCTTTGACGACTATGCCTATTTCTCCTCCTTCTCCGACTCGTGGCTCGCGCATGCGAAACGCTATGTCGACATGGCGGCCACCCGCTTCCAACTCGGCGCGGACAGCCATGTGGTCGAGGTCGCGAGCAACGACGGCTACCTCCTCCAATACTTTGTGGAGAAGGGTGTTCCCGTGACGGGAATCGAGCCGGCGGCGAACGTGGCCGAGGCGGCGGTGAAGAAGGGCGTACCCAGCGTGGTCCGCTTCTTCGGTGTCGAATGCGCCACAGACCTCACGCAGGACGGCAAGCAGGCGGATCTGATCATTGGCAACAACGTGCTCGCACACGTGCCGGACATCAATGACTTTGTCGGGGGACTCAAGACCCTGCTCAAGCCTTCAGGCGCGGTAACCATGGAGTTCCCGCACCTCCTCCGCCTGATGGAAGGCAACCAGTTCGACACGATCTATCACGAGCACTTCAGCTACCTGTCCTTCCGAGTCGTCCGCGAGATCTTTGCGCACCATGGCCTCGCGCTCTTTGATGTGCAGGAACTGAAGTCTCATGGCGGCAGCCTGCGCATCTTCGCCTGCCATGCAGACACGATGCCCTTTGAAGTCGCACCCGCGGTGCAGGAACTGCTCGACCGCGAGGAGGCGCTCGGCTTCGGCGGGCTCGACCACTACCTTGGCTTTGCGCCCAAGGTCATCGCCACGAAGCACAAGCTGCTTGCGTTCCTGATTGAAGCGCGCGCCAACGGGAAGCGCGTCGCGGCCTACGGCGCCCCGGGCAAGGGCAACACGCTGCTCAATTACTGCGGCATCCGCACGGACTTTCTCGACTACGCCGTGGACCGCAATCCCTACAAGCATGGCCGCTACACGCCCGGCACCGAGATCCCGATTTTCCCGGTCGAACACGTGGCCGAGACGAAGCCGGATTACCTGCTGATTCTTCCCTGGAATCTCCGGGAGGAAATCGTTCAGCAGATGGCGTATATTCGCGAATGGGGCGGCCAGTTTGTCGTGCCGATCCCCGAGGTGGAAGTGATTCCCTAATCCCAGTCAGGAAGCTGTATTCATGAAGGTGATTCTGTTTTGCGGCGGGTTGGGCATGCGGATGCGTCCGCTTGCGCCGGGTGCGCCCATGGAGGGCGAGGACCTGCCGAAGCCGATGGTATACATCGGTGCCCAGCGCCCGCTGATCTGGCACGTGATGAAGTATTACGCGCACTATGGCCATCAGGACTTCGTGCTCTGCCTCGGCCACCGCGCGGAGGTTATCAAGAATTATTTCCTCAACTACGACGAGTGTCTCACCAACGACTTCGTACTCTCGCAGGGCGGAAAAAATGTCGAGCTGTTAAACAACGACATCCACGACTGGCGCATCACCTTTGCCGACACGGGCCTGAAGTCCTGCGTGGGCGAGCGCTTTCTTGCGGTGAAGGATCACATGGACGGCGAGGACATCTTCCTCGCGAATTACAGCGACGGCATCTCCGATCTGCCGCTGGACAAGTACCTCGAGGCCTTCAAGGCCAGCGGCAAGATTGCCGGTTGCGTCTGCGTGCATCCGCAGTTGACAAGCCATTCGGTCAATCTCGACGCGGACGGCAGCATCCGTGGCATTGAGCCGATTCACACCAGCGACATCCTGATCAACGGCGGCTACTTCGCCTTCCGCAAGGAGATCTACGACTACATCAAGCCGGGCGAAGAACTCGTGCGCGAACCCTTCCAGCGCCTCATCGCGGACAACCAGCTCTTCGGCTATCGCTACGACGGGTTCTGGATGTGCGTGGACACCTTCAAGGAAAAGCAGGAGATCGACGAGCGCTTTGCCGCGGGCGATACGCCCTGGCAGGTCTGGAAACAGGACGCGAAGGCATGATCGCGCTCGGGTTGCCGGTCGACAAGAAGACCCCTCTCAAGCTGCTCTGCCTCGGCGCGCACAGCGATGACATCGAGATCGGCTGCGGGGCAACGGTGCTTCGGCTCTTGGAGGACTATCCGAACGCCGAGGTCTCGTGGACGGTGTTCGCCGCACGGGACGAGCGCGAACGGGAAGCGCAGCGGAGCGCTCGTCAATTTCTGCGGAAGGCCGGCAAGCAGCAGATCACGGTGCATGGCTTTCGCGACGGTTTCTTCCCTTACGAGGGTGGCGCCATCAAGGACAAGTTCGAAGCCATCAAGGGCTTCTTCGAGCCCGACCTGATCCTCACCCATTACCGCAACGACCTGCACCAGGATCACCGCATCGTCAGCGAACTCACCCGCAACACCTGGCGCAACCATCTCATCCTCGAATACGAGATCCCGAAATGGGACGGCGACCTCGACCGGCCCAACGTCTTCGTCCCGGTATCCGGGACGCATGCCAAGCGCAAGACGGCCTACCTCATGAAGTACTTCCAGACCCAGGCCAAGCGGCACTGGTTCGACGAAGAGACCTTCCTTGGTTTGATGCGCATCCGCGGCCTCGAGTGCAACGCCCCCGGCCGCTACGCCGAAGCATTCCACGGCCACAAGATCGCGCTCTAGCCGGCAGGAGCCCGGCGGGCGCTTACTGTTATCATGCTCCCGGCCGCATCGTGCGGATCCAAGGTATCCCCGGAGAAGATCCATGTCGCGCAGTCAGCATTTCCGTTTGTTCGCTTCCATGGTCGCCGCTGCCTTCCTCGGCGGTGCCGCCGCATCCATCCTGATGCGGCCCGCCACCGTCGACGCACAAAGCAACGTCATCAGCGCCGAGAAGATCCTGCTGGTCGACGCGCAGGGCCGCACGCGTGCGGCGCTCGCGGTTACGCAGGACAACCAGCCCAAGCTCGGATTCTTTGATACCGATGGCACGCCCGAGGCCGCCATCGGCGGCGCTCCCGGCGCGGTGCGTGGCGTGGGCTTCTACGACGCCGACGGCCAGCCGCGCGCGGCCGTATCCATGGAAGCCGACGCCGCTTCCGAACTGGCGCTCTACGACGCGCTTGGCGTGCCACGCTGCGGCCTCGGCGTCGAGGCCGGAGAAGGCCGCCTCGCCTTCTTCGATGCCGCGGGCGATGCCCTCGGCGCGCTCGGTGGCGAAGCCCACGCGCAACGCGGCCTTGGCTTTTACGACAGCGATGGCGACCTGCGCACGCTGCTTCTCCATGATCCGCAGGGTGCATCCGCATTGGGCTTTTATGATCGCAACGGCGTCTCCCGCGCGGCGATTCGCGCGGATGCGGACGGTGCCGCCACACTCGGCTTCTACGATGCGACAGGCGAAGCACGGCTGCTCGTCGGCGCGGGCGCGGAAGGTGCCCCGGCGGTCAGCATGCGCGATGAGTCCGGCAACGCCCGCCTCGCGCTGAGCATCACACCTGAGGACGAGACCGCACTGGGCTTTTACGATCGCGGGGGGGAAGCACGCGCGGCGACGGTGGTGGCGGCAGATGGCACAGCGGAACTTGGCATCTATGGCGCAGAAGGCGCCGCGAGTGCCGTGTTAGCGACCGATCCCGACGGTTCGACCGAACTCGGCCTCTACGATGCCCAGGGCAATTCGCGCACCGTCCTCGGTGCGGATCCCGATGGCACTTCGACCCTCAACTTCTATGACATTAACGGCGTCACCCGCGCGGTCTTCGCCGCGCGCATGGACGGCGAATCGCGCCTCGCCTTCCACGACACCACGGGCGAAGCCCGCGCCGTGATTGGCACCGGCTCCGACGGGGCGCCCGCCCTCGGCCTGCGCGATACGGCGGGTGTGGCACGCATCGCACTGGCGCTGGACACCGTAGGCGCGCCGTCGCTCGGCCTCTATGACGATAGCGCGGTGGCGCGTGCGGGGCTGGCGGTCGCGGCGGACGGCCTCTCCACGCTACGCTTCGCCGATGCCGCCGGTGCACCGCGTACCATGCTGGGCACAGCCGCCTCCGGAGCGCCTTCCATGAGTCTGCGTGATGCCGCGGGCAACAAGCGGCTGGCCCTGGCCGTCTCGACTGAGGGCGCACCGCACCTTCTCTTCGTGGACGCAGAAGGCCATCCGCAGGCTGCGATGGGTGCGGAACCCGGACAAATGCCGGGACTTTCCTTCTACGATACCGAGGGCATCTCGGTGATCGTACTCGGTGTGACACCGGACCGTCAGGGGCTGATGCTCTTCAAGGACCCCGACGGCAACGTGGTCTGGCGCGCGGGCGAAACGCCCACCCTAGGGCAACAGCTTCCCGTAGGGTCCTTCGACATTCCCCCCGAGCTCGAAGTGCAGTAAGGTCCGGGCCACGCCAATCGCGCCGGTCATGAGGCTTCGGGATTCTCCGGGATTGTCCCGCGTGTCGCCGATATCAATCGCTGCGAGCACTGCGGCATCGGCAGTGGCCGCAGCCTCGATGTCCTGCTTCACGTCACCCTCAAGCCAGGGCAGGGCCTCGAGGTAGGCCTCAAGGCGGCTCGCGACACCATGGCACAGGCAGTAGTGTCCGTTGTTCGTTGCGAGGATACCCTGCGCCGCACGTGCGAGGAGTGCACGGTCGATTTCGTTGTCGCGTGCGTGCAGCCCGGCGGCGAGGGCCTTCACGATCCCGGGCCCTCCATGGCACCAGGCGTTCCACACGGTCTCGTCGGCGGCGGCGTAGGACCAGCAGACTGCGTGGTCGACGCCCGGCATCGCGCGCGACGCGCTGCGTATGGCATCCAGCCCGCGCATGGCGGCGTCAAAACAGCTCTTGTCGCCGGTGGCCTGATGCAGTTGCAACAACGTCCAGACCACACCGGCCGCGCCGTGTGCAAAGCCATAGAGCGGCGCACCGGACAGAGTGCCGAAAGGGCCTTCGGGCCAAGGCCAGAGCATGCCGCGCTCCGCGAGGACGCCGCGCTTCATCAGGCGTTGGCCTGCCGCCGCGGCCCAATTCAGATAACGCACTTCACCGGTAACCCGGTGCGCCGCGAGGGTGGCCACAATGTAGCCTGCGATTCCGTGCGTGATGTCCGGGGTATCGTTCGGGCAATGACGCAGACCATCGAGTACGCGATCTCCCGCGTCGGCGATGCCGCGCTCCTTACGGTAGTGTCCGAGCGCCACCAGCGTGAGACCGATTCCCGCGCCACCAAAGTAGAGCCCGGGCAAGTGTGCGACCTGTTGTGCGCCTTCGACGAATCGCTCGCTCAACCGTTTCAGGCGCCGCGCCGGGATGTCGGTCAAGATCGGGTCCGGGACGCATTCGATCGCGGTCAACAGCGCACCGGCCAGCCCGTCGTAGACATTCAAATCGGTCGCGTCGGCCGGCGCATTTTCCAAACGCAGGATTTCTGGTTCGATTGCACACAAGAGGGAACGCGCCTGTGCGCCGGGATCCCGGTTGGGTAGGCACCATGCCCCGGCATCCGCGTCGCGACATTTGGACAGACCATCCTGAAACCACGCGGGCATGGCACCGGTTTCCACCATCAGTGCAAGCGCATCGAGTGCGTACTGATCATCTTCGGGTTGGGGTTCGGCCTCGCGCGGTTTGCGTGGGTCGTAGAAGCCTTCGGTGCCGCGGCGGTAGGCGGGCTCGCCGGACCCCGCGCGATGCGCGAGTTCCACGTCCAGAAGCCGCACGCCACCACCTTCGAGCAGCAAATTGGCCGGGGAGAGATCCCGCATGATAACCCCCGCGGCGTGCCACGCCTCCACGTGTTGGGCAAGCGTGGCAAGGTGACGCAGCTGCTCCTGCCGGGCGGAGGCGGTCGCACTGCCGGGCGCGGTCCAGCGCTCGAAGAAGGTCTGGCCCGTGTAGAACGGACGAATGAGTGCCGCTACCGCGTCGCCATCGCACTCCATCCGGCCAGCCACGGGCAATCCCGGGGCGTTCGTGAGCTGTGTGAGCAGGGCATGCTCACGCTTGAGCGCCCAGACCGCATCACGGCCATGGGCGTCGCCGTGCGTACCCTGCCGGGCCGTCTTAATCAGGAGCCGGCCGAGATCGGGCGACTCAGGATCCAGGGCAAGGAAGACGCCGCCCTTCGCACTGAGATGGAGCATCTTCAGTAGGAGAAAATGGTCCCGCAGAAAGTCGAGGTGATCATAGGCCCC
>JAUIKJ010000162.1 GCA_030430835.1 Candidatus Hydrogenedentota bacterium | reverse complement strand
AGAGAAGTGTAGCAACGGTACCCTGGGGATACCAAGGGAAAACCTGTGGAAAAAGGCGATGTAAGCTAAATCAGACGCCGTGTCTCAGGAGAGCATGTGTTTGAGTTCTTTCATGAACTCATTGATATCCTTGAACTCCCGGTACACCGATGCGAAGCGAACGTAAGCCACGGGGTCAAGCTTCTTCAACTTGTTCATGATCGCTTCACCCAGCGCGTCCGTGGTCACTTCGTGGTCGGTCGAGTTGAAGAGTTCCCGCTCGACTTCGTCAATCATCGCGTCCACTTGGTCAAGACTGACCGGACGCTTTTCCACGGCCTTGAGCATGCCCGATTTCAGTTTCCAGCGATCGAAGGTTTCGCGGCGGCCGTCTTTCTTGATGACCATCTGGGCCACTTCTTCGATGCGCTCATAGGTGGTAAAACGACGGCCACACTTGAGGCACTCGCGGCGTCGACGGATCGAGTCGCCATCCTTGGAGGAGCGGGAATCGACCACACGGGCAGAGGTATGACTGCAGAACGGACACCGCATCTTGTATCACCACAACTGGTTGTGCCACTGCACGACTTGTGCGCAGCATGGATCTGACAGCTATATGTAGTAGCCGAAAGAGTAGCAAAAGCCCGGGAGGGCGTCAAGCCGTCGAGCCGCGTTCAACGTGCGTAGAAGGACAACGCACATTGGCCGTAGGGCGCGACGCGCGTGCGCGTGAGTGCGTCTGTCGTGGCCGGGAGATCCACGCTGCGGCGATGCTCCACAATGACGAGGCCATCTTCCGCGAGCAGGGTACCGGCGGCGATCGCATCAAGCAGGGCGTCGTAGGCGTCGAAATCATAGGCGGGATCCGCGAAGACGAGATCGAAGGTGCCCGGGATGCGCTGGATCTCCCGCGGTATTTCCAGTTGCAGGCAGGTGGCGTGGGTGGCGACACGCGCACGATTGAGGTTGTCGCGCACCGTATTGAGTGCCTTGCGATCCTGATCCACGAAGGTCACATTGGCCGCGCCACGGCTGAGGGCCTCAATGCCGTTGGCCCCGGATCCGCAGAACAGATCAACAAAGCGGGCGTCTTCCAGCCGCGGCATGAGAATGCTGAACAGGGCCTCGCGCACCCGATCCAGGGTGGGGCGGACATTGGGGCCCGGGGGCGCTTCGATGCGAAGGCCGCGTGCACTTCCGGCGATAATTCTCATGGACACTCTCCTTCCCCAGATGTCAACAATATACTACAAGCGGGAGCAGGGGGGTGCAACCAGCCCCCGTGCGTGTTGCGTTTGCAGCGATCCTGGCACGCGTACCGCCAATGCCCCGGTAGGCATCGACAGGTTAGCCATGTGTTAGTGCATAAGTTTCACCCACTTAGCATCGATTCAATAAAATCAATGGGTTGAGAAACGGCCGGAAGCTCGGGGTGAATTACTTGGGGCTGCTTGCCGGGTCAGGAACTGCAAGTACCGGCACAAGGAAACGGAACACGGTTTATAAGTCTTTTATTATGAGCTTCTTAGCGATCTTGTGGCGTCGCGGACGCCTGCGCGGGATACCTACGCAGCCGCTGTTGAATACTGGTGGAAAAGTCTGGAAAACGCCCAGCGCCGATGGCCGAAACGAGCAAATCCGGAAAATGCATTGTGTCGGCGATTGAACAGAAACCACGCCGCCCCACCGCGAACCGCCAAAAACCGAAACGGAACCCCAGCACCGCCGTTCGGGTCGTCTATCCTGTACACTGCATGCCGCACGGACGAAGGAGCCTGCCGGTCTGCCGCCTGCCGGATTGGGCAACCATTGGGAAAAGGAACACGCCTATGCGACACTTTCTCACCGCGCGTTGGACGAATCTGGTCATGCTGAACTATGCCGTCGACCCGGCGGTCCTCGTGCCCCATGTCCCGGCGGGCACCGAACTTGATACCTGGCAGGAGACGACCTACGTCAGCATGGTCGGATTCCTGTTTCGGGATACCCGGATGCTGGGCGTTCCCGTGCCGCTGCACGGCTGCTTCGAGGAAGTGAACCTGCGCTTCTACGTGCGCCGCGAGGCGGCGGGCGAAGTCCGGCGCGGCGTGGTGTTCATCAAGGAGATCGTGCCGAAGCCGATGGTGACGCTGATCGCGCGCGGGGTCTACAACGAGAACTACGTGACCTTCCCGATGCGGCACGTGGACGACACGCAGGATGCGGCGCGGCGCATTGGCTACGCTTGGCGCACGGGTGCGCGCTGGAATGAACTCGCGGCCACGGTGCAGGGCGAGCCGGAACCACTCGTGTCCGGCTCCGAGGCGGCGTTCATCACCGAGCACTACTGGGGCTACGCCGCGCAGCGGGATGGCGGCACCCTGGAGTATCGGGTGGAACATCCCCCGTGGCGGGTGTGGAGGGCGGTGTCGTCCGAGTTCGACTGCGACGTGGCGGGGCTCTACGGAGCGGCCTTCGCCGAGTGCTTGCGCGAAGCGCCGCGCTCGGCCTTTGTCGCGGAGGGCTCTGGCGTCGCGGTGTATCCGGGCGTACGCATCGTGGCCGGATAGTCGTCCGCACCTTTTCGGGATGCACGACCGGGCTGGATTCGTTATTGTAGCGCCCAGTCCATTTCCCGCCCGGAGGTATCCCCATGTTCTCGTTGCGCATTCGTACCTTGTTTCTCTTGACTATGACCATCTTGCCAATGGCGTATGGTGATCCAGCCACCGTCTTCGACGTGCCGCGATTGGACGGGATAGAGATAGACGGTCTGGCGGATGAGTGGGGCGAGGGTGGATTTCATGTCGCGGTAATTTCCGGTGCGGATGGAAGCTTCCTGCCGGTGTCCGATTTCGACGCGCAACTGTGGCTTGCATGGGATGAGATGGGGCTGTTGGTGCGTGTCGAGATCAGTGACGACGTGTTTCATCGATCACCAGATGACGACAAGGTTTTCGAGGGCGATTCCGTGGAGCTCTTTCTGGTTCCCGAGCCCGGGGGCAGCGAAGTGATGCACGTTAGCATTGTCCCCGGGGACACGGCGGGTGCCGCGTCGGTGGTTCAGGTCGCGGGGAAGGGCGCGGCGGATGCCGCCAGCGCGTTGACCGATGGCGGGTACATCGTAGAAGCGCGCCTGCCGTGGGCCCAGGTGGAACTGGCACCGGACAACGGCGATGAAATCGGCTTCCAACTCTACGCGAACGATCGTGATCCGGACGGTTCCCGCGCGCAGGCGCTGTGGTATCCCGAGGCGAAGACGCAGACCTACCCCGAACGATCGCAGCGCATTCGTCTCGCGCGACGCGCGAGTGATCCCGTGCTGGTGCATGCGCGCGCGGGCTACACCGATCAGGGCGAAACGCGCGTGACAGTGGTGGCGGCCGCAGGGCTCGAGGGACGCGGCACGACGGCGGGCTTCGGAGCGCAGGAAGGCGCGGGAGTGCTGGCCGCGAAGGATGGGCGGGCCGTGGCGGAATTGGCCCTGCCGATGCCGGCGTGGGGGGACGCGGGTGGTCAGGTGATCGACATCGCCGTCGAGGAAGGCTTGTCCGCGCAGGCGGAGTTGCCCTCCGGCGACGCCTGGCGCGCGCGGCTGCTGATGGGGCTGGCGGTCGGGCCGCAACGCTATGTGTTCACCGGCGGCGCCTTTCCAAAAATCGGCTTCGCGCAGCCGCTGCTCGCGGAACGGCTGCTAGGCGAATACACGATTCATACGCGCTACTACGACCATGAATACGAGGAGGTGGATGCACCGGCTGCGCCGGGGCGCTACGGCGCGGTGATTGAAATCCAGAGCGCGCACCTGCGTCCGATAAAGCGTTACCGCACGCTCTTCCGCGCGCCCGACATCTTGCGCGAGGAGGCCTGGTGGGCCTACGCGCCGGAACTCGAAGCGGCGTTTCCCGATGGTAAATCCGGTGATGCGCTGGAGCGCTATCTCGCGTACCGCGGCACCTCGTTGATGCGCGCCACCCCCGAAGGTGCGGCGGTGGCCGCGGGGATCTTCGAGGGACTGCCGGCCTCCGCCTGGCTGGATACCGCACACGATCCCTGGGCCGTGGACCGGCAGTGGTGGGTCGGACTCAAGCGGATTCTCTACTGGCCGGATCACGCGATTGACGTTGACTTCGTCACGCCGCGCAGCAACCTCGAGGCGGCGGCGCCGGTGATTCGTGCGGGCAGCGAGACCGACGCGGGCATGCAGCCGGGTACCGCCGACGCGATTCGCGCGGTGCTCGAAGAATGGGCCGCGGACACCGACGAAGCGTTCGCGGTGGCGGTGGCGCGTAAAGGCGTACTGTTTTTCCACGAAGCCTACGGCATGCGCTATAACAAGCCGATGACCGTCGACACCCCAAGCTGGATGGCGTCGATCTCCAAGTTCATCTCGGGCACGCTGATGATGATGCTGGTCGATCAGAAGCTGGTCGATCTGGATGCGCCGGTGGCGGACTACCTGCCGGCCTTGCGCTATATCGACGTGGAGACACCCTTGACCGTACGGGATCTCTACAACCACACGAACGGCCTGCAACTGAACTACCAGTTCCCGGGATTCTATCCCGATCACTGGGGCGATGATCTGCACGATCTCGACGAGGTAATCGCCGGATATTATCCGTGGCTCGAGGTGGGCACACGGCTGGGCTACAACGGCGTGGGCTATGCGCTCGGCGGCAAGATCATCGAACTGGTGACGGAAGAAGCGCTGCCAACCTTCTTCTACAACCACCTGCTCGGCCCGCTCGAGATGGATCACACCAGCATCATCGACGGGTCCGCGCGTGGCATGAGTACCCCGGGCGACATGGTTCGCTTCGGGCAGATGCTGTTGAACCGCGGTGCCTACGGGCATTACCGATTTTTCTCGGAAGAGAGCTACGAAAAGATGATGCCGAAGCCGGTACGCGACTACCGCGATATCGAGGGCAATCCGAAGTGGGGCATCGGCGCGGTCTACACGCCGGAGCCCGGACTCAGCCCGAAGACCTTCGCACACGGCGCAGCGTCGGCTGCGACGTTGCGCATCGATCCGGAGAACGAACTGGTGATCGTGATGACCCGAAACGCGGCAGGCGCCAACTTCGGCAAATATCACCCCCGCTTTATCGCGGCAATCGCGAAGGGGCTGCCCGGCGCCGGGTAGGCGGCCTAGTCCTTCGTCGGATCGAAGTAGCGCTTCATCGCATCCCCCAAGGACAGGGTCAGCACATTGAGCAGCGCGAGTACACAGGCGATTTCATAGCGTGCGCAGCCGACGGCAACGCCAATCGCACCGGTGTTCCAGATGCTGGCCGCCGTTGCCGTGCCACTAACCGTACCATGGTCCTTGAGGATCGCGCCGCCGCCGATGAAGCCAATTCCCGTGATGATGCCATAGATGATGCGTGACTGCGCGTCATCGCCAACGAAGATATTCGTGCCAATCAGGATGTAGGCGCAGGCGCCCACAGCAACCAGAGGGAAGGTGCGCAGGCCCGCGCTACGCGAGGCGTGCTCCCGATTCCAGCCGATGGGAAGCGCGAGCCCATAGGCGACCAAGAGCGGAATCAGAAACGAGCGGAAGAGTTCGAGATCGAAGCCGGTGCCCTGCATCGTGGTGGCGTCTCCCTGGACGGGTTCGGTTTGCAACCATGGTGCCCGGGTTATACGATGCGTGCAACTCAATGCCATCGGGAGTAAAGATGGAAACCCTGCAAGAATTCCGGCTGGATCAGCTTCCAGCAGAGCAGTTGCCGATGCTCTTCGCCGTGGCGGCCGGGGTTGGCCTGTTGTACTGCTTCGCCGGCTACCGGCTCTTCAAGTTCATTCTGGGCCTCACCGGCTTCCTGCTGGCGGGTGCCGTTGCGGCGGCGCTGGTGGGCTGGCTAAGCCTGGGCAACCTCGTGGCCATGGGGGGCGCCGCCCTGATCGGGGGGCTATGCGGCGCCTTCGCGCTTTTCTTTCTCTACAAGACCGGGGTCTTCTTCCTCGGCTTCCTCGGTACGCTCGTGGTGGCCTACAACATGCTCGGCGGCCGCCCGGAGCCCTGGGCGCCCTGGGCCGTACTGGGGGCGGCCTTCGTGGGGGGGCTGCTGGCCATCGGCCTCGAGCGTATCGTGATGACCCTCGCCACGGCCGCCATCGGCGCCTGGATCACCACCTTGGCCGGTGCCTTGCTGGTCAAGGGTGTCGGCTTCGCGGACCAACTCGCCGAACGTGATCTCAGCGAGCAGGGACAATGGGGCCTGCTCGCCGCGTGGGGCGGTATCAGCCTCGTGGGCGCACTCTTCCAGTTCGCCACTGGCGGCAAGAAAAAGAAAGCGTAGTGGCGCGCGCACCTGTCGGCGCGGCCTAGGCCCCGCCGACGAGGCCCTTCATGTATTCCCGGTTCATCGCGGAGATCACGGTGACTTCGATCTCTTTCGGGCAGGCCGCTTCGCATTCGTAGTGCTTCGAGCAGGATCCGAAGCCTTCCGTGTCCATCTGCTGGACCATCGCACAGACACGGCGCTTGCGCTCCGGGTGGCCCTGGGGCAGGCGGGCGAGCTGGGTGATCTTCGCGCCGGTGAAGAGCGAGGCGGAAGCGTTCGGGCAGGCGGCGACGCAGGCGCCGCAGCCAATGCAGGCCGCCGCGTCCATCGCGGCATCGGAATCTTCCTTGCGCACGGGGATGGCGTGGGCGTCGGGTGCCTGGCCGGACTTCGGACGGGAGACGTGATGCGCTATATCGAGCCTCATGCCCATATGGTGAGTCGGACGACCGACGATTATGTGCGGCTGGCCATCGCCGGATGCCGGGCCGTGTGCGAGCCGGCATTCTGGGCCGGTTTCGACCGCTCTTCAGCCAAGGGCTTCTTCGACTATTTCCGCCCACTCACTTGCTATGAGCCGCAGCGGGCCGCCCAGTTCGGCCTGCGCCATTTCTGCTGGCTCTG
>JAUIKJ010000161.1 GCA_030430835.1 Candidatus Hydrogenedentota bacterium | reverse complement strand
GGTCCTCACATTGCTCCACTGCGTGTTGGACACCAATTTCAAATTGGGCAGCGGCATCGTCCTGGGCTTTCTCCAGTTGCGCGAAGAGCTTCTTCGGCAAATGGGAGCCACACATGGAAGTGATCCGCTGAATTCGGGAGAATTCCGTGATGGGCATGATGCCTGGAACCAACGGCACTCGAATGCCTGCCTTTTCGTAGAGTTCTTTGAAACGGAAGAAACTTTCGTTGTCGTAGAAGAGCTGGGTAAAGACTGCATCGGCTCCGCATTCCACCTTGTGCTTGAGGTGTTGGAGATCTGTTTGGAGGTCTTTCGCTTCGGGATGTTTTTCCGGATAGCCGGCCACTCCGATTCCCATTTTGGGAAAGTGCTCTCGAATCAATGAGACGAGTTGATGGGCGTGGTTGAAGCCGCCTTCCGGAGTTTTGAATGTGGTTTCCCCTTTAGGGGGATCCCCTCGCAGCGCCATGATGTTGTGAATGCCTTTGCCATGGGCGACTCCCAGCCACTCGAGAAGTTCCGCTTGGCTGGAGCCCACACAGGTGAAGTGGGCAGTGGAGGTTTTTTTGTACTTCTGCTGAACCCGTTCACACCAATCGAGTGTGCGATTTCGTGTGGTACCGCCGGCACCGTAGGTGCAGGTAATGAAGGCGGGACGGCGCAGCACGAGTTCGTCCACATGTCCGAGCAAGGCTTTCATACCGGCATCGGTTTTGGGCGGGAAGAGTTCAAAGGAGACGGTCAGCTTGCCGGGCTGGTAGTGGTCGGATAGGGTCACGGATCGAGTTCCAAGGTTGTGGGTGGGCCTATTCTATGGCGTGGCAATGCGTACTGTAAACGGGGAAGGCCTTCACCGCGATGCGCGGAAACGATCCAGAAAACTGCGCACGAAATCGGTGGCGGGCGCATTCAGGATCTCGGCGGGCGTCCCGATCTGGTGGCAGGCACCGTCTTTCATCACGGCGATCCGGTCCGCCAATTCGATGGCCTCTTCCTGATCGTGGGTCACGTAGATTGCCGTAATCTTGAGACGCTCCTGGAGTTCCGCAAGCTGGGCGCGTGTGGCGTAACGCAGTTCCGCATCGAGGTTGCTCAGGGGCTCGTCCAGCAGCAGGATGTCCGGGTGTACGGCGAGTGAGCGCGCCAACGCAACGCGCTGCTGCTGACCGCCGCTGAGCTCCGTGACCCGCCGCTTCTCCATGCCGTCGAGCTGCACGTAGCCCAGCGCTTCGGCCACGCGGTCGGGAATGTCGGCCTTGGGCATCTTGCGTGCGCGGAGACCGAAGGCGACATTCTCAAAGATGTTCATGTGCGGGAAGAGCGCGTAGTTCTGGAAGACCATAGCGGCGTTGCGTTTCTCCGGCGGCAACGCGGTTACGTCGCGATCGTCGAAGTAAATGCGGCCGGCATTGGGTGACTCGAGGCCGGCGATGGTACGGAGCGTGGTGGTCTTCCCACAGCCACTGGGCCCCAGCAAGGCGAAGAACTCGCCATCGGCAATCGTGCAGGAGAAGTCGCGTACGCCACCGCCTTCGCCATCATAAATCCGCGAGATGTTTTCGAGGCGAACGCTGCTCATTCTGCGTTGTAGACTTCCTGCTCCCAGCGGCTGCACCACGCGTCCTGTTTCTCCGCGAATTCGGCCCAGTCGATGGGCATCGCATCGATCCTCAGGTCGCACATCCATTCGGGCAGTGTGGCAGGATCGATGTCGTTGCGCGCGGGCATCTTGGCGAAATCCTTGGCCTGATGCGCGAGGGCTTCGCGGGTGGTGACGAATTCGTAGAAGGTCTTGGCCAGTTCGGGGTGTGGCGCGTTGTTCACGAGCGCGATACCATCGGTCAGCACGGGGGTTTGCGGGGGCAGCACGTAGCCGAAGGGAAAGCTGTTGAGGTCGCGTTGCATCACAATATCCGGCTGTAGCCATACGCTGATGCGTTCAGGGTTCTTCTTGAGGTGGTCATAGAGCAGCCCGGGGTTCTCGGGATAGGCCGCCGTGGCCGCGTGCAACTGCTGGAGCCAGGCGATGCCCGCGTCTTCCGATTCGGCGCGTGTAATCATCGCGGAAATGAAGGTGCGCATCGTGCCGGAGGGCAGGGGCTGGCGCAGTGCGATCTTGCCGGACCACGCGGGATCGAGCAGAGCATCCCAGCTCTGTGGAATCGCGTCGGCTTCGTAGCCGCGGGTGTTGTACATGATGGCGATGGGCGAGAGGTAGGTGGCGTACCAGTGGTTCTGGGGATCCCGGTAGCTCCCGGCAGCCTCGGCCCAGGTGGGCACATAAGGCGCCAACAGGCCCTCAGCGGCCGCCTGGGTAAAGAGGGTCGAGGGGGCACCCCACCAGATATCGGCCGCGGGGCGCGCACTTTCCGCACGAATCCGGCCGAGGATGTCCGAGGCGCCCATGTCGAGGGCCTGCACATCCACACCCGGATGCGCGGCCTCAAAGAGGGCCTCGTAGGCCTGGAGTACGTCCGCACCGTGTGGACTGTAGACCACCAGCACCTGTTTCGACGCGCAACCGGTGCCCTGCAACAGCAGGCCCGCACCGAGGCAAAGGAACATGAAGTGTCGGAGTATGGCCTTCATCCGCGTTGCCACTCACCTTCCTGGAAGCGTGCTTCCACTGCCGCCACCGTTGCGGGTATCGCCTCGGGCAGCGTGTAGTTCCGGGCGTGCCAGGGCACGTCCTTCAAACCGTTTCCGGTGATGATACAGCAGACCCGGGTGCCCTGTCCCACCCCGGGGATCCGGTCGAGCGCCGCGATGGTTACCGCGGAGCAAAACTCGCAAGCAAGGCCTTCGCTGCTGGCGAGGTCACGCACGGCGGCGACGATCTCGTCGTCGCTCACCACGGGCGCGGCGCCTTGGGTCTCCCGGATGGCGGGCAACGCGGTGTGACCGTCGAAAAGAATGTCATCCGCCAGGCCACCGGCGATGGTTGCCGGATCCGGCCACGGCATCTCGAGGGATTCGAGGAAGGTCTCGTTGTTGCGAATGGCACGGTCGAGCACGGCGCAGCCATCGGGTTGTACCCCGGCGAAGCGGGGAATCCCTTCGATCAGGCCGAGGCGTTTCAGATCGAGGAAGCCACGCCAGATGCCGCCGAGCAGACCACCGCCGCCCACGGGCGCCACAATCCAATCGGGGAGATCGCCGCCGTACTGCTGCCAGAGCTCATAGGCGATCGTCTTCGCGCCCTCGACGTTGTAGGGCTCGTAGATACCGGCGCTGGACAGGTGGTACCACCCCCACTTATCGCAGGCCTCGATGCAGAGGTCAAAGACCGCGCTCGGCGCGGGGGAATCCACGGGGACCACGGTTGCCCCATAGAGCGCCGCCTGGACGGCCTTGGCCTCGGAGGCGTGGGCGTGCATGAAAACGACGGCGTTCATGCCGGCGCGGGCCGCATAGGCCGCCGTGGCCGCGGCCACGTTTCCGGAAGAAACACAGGCCACCGTCTTCGCGCCGATTTCCTTGGCGTGGCTGATGCCGACGGCAACCTGCCGGTCCTTGAAGGAGGCCGTGGGGTTGGCGCCTTCGTTCTTCAGCCGCACCTCCGCGAGACCGTGCTTCGCCGCGACGCGCGGCGCGGTCACCAGCGGCGTCGCGCCTTCCTGAAGCGTCACCACGTTGGCATCGTCCGCAATCGGCAACAGTGCGCGGTAGTGCCAGAGCGAGGCGGGGGTCTGCTCAAACAGGGCGCGGTCCGGCCGCGCATGCGCGCGCAGGCTCAGCGGGTTGCCGCAGTTGCAGTGGAGCGGCGCGTCGACGGGTGCATCCGCGCCACAGGCGTAACAGTAGCGATCAAAATCGTTCAACGGCATGGGCATCTCCATCGGGCATCGGGACTAGCGCGGCAACAGTTCGGCGAGTTCCGCAGTGTCCGGACAACGGCCGTACTCGCACAACTCAAAGAATTCGGCAAACTGGAGGCCTTCGGCGTCTGGCCCGTAGCGGTTGATCAGCGCCTCCCGGTGTGTACGGGTAAAGGCAGTGTAGAACGGCGTCCAGGCTTCGCGCAGCCAGGCGCGGCGCGCTTCGCCATCCGTGGGCACGGCATCGAGCCGCCCTTCGATCCAGGGCAGCCACTCGTAAAACTGGGAATCCATCGCATCGAACATCGCCCACTTCGTTTCCATCACGTCGTCTACGGCGACCGCGATGTCCGGCGTGAAGGGCACGGGCTTGGTGAAGCGATCCATCATGTAGAGGAAGATGGGATTGTGTCGCAGCGCGCCCACGTCCGGACAGAAGTTTGGGACCATCACCATGTAGGCCGCGTCCTGCACGGCCATGGCGGCGTAGCGGTGATCGGGGTGGTAGTCCCACGGGCGGTGTGACAGGACGACATCGGCCTTGTGTTCGCGGATGATGCGCACGATCTGTTCGCGCACGTCGAGGCTGGGCTGAAGGCGGCCGTCGTGGTTGGGCAGTACCTGCGCCTTTAGCCCACCAATCCGCGCGGAGGCCTCGGCCTCGGCAGCGCGGCGCGCGGCGAGTGCGGCGCCTTTCATCGCATGGTGACCGGCGTCGCCGTTGGTGATGGCCACCAGCAGGACATCGTGCCCTGCCTGGGCGCACTTGACGAGTGTACCGCCCGCGAAGACTTCCGCGTCATCGGGATGTGCACCGAAACAGACGATGTTCATTGCGCGTCGGCGGTGGGGGCGAAGTCGATACGCACCGGATTGCTGAGCTTCATGGCGGTGTCCCGTGGCTCGGCCGTGGCCGCGGCAGGGTCGACGATGCTCTCCGGGGTCCCCTCGGGAAGCAGCAGGATCTCCAACTCACCACTGATCAACATGGTATCCGGCTGGGCGTCGAGTCCGCCAAGCGCGTCCACCTGATAGGTCGGCTGTGGCACATCATGGCCTTCGGGCGATTTCTTCTGGCTGGCGAGCGCGCCCAGCACAAACTGCGTGGCACCGATCTGCTCGCGCTCACGGGCGTTCTCGCCCACGCCGATCTCGCGCCAGACGGTCAGCTTCGCCACGACGGGGCGCGACCTGAAACTCTTGCTCGAGGTGGTGACAAAGCTGAGCCACAACTCGCGCAGCGCGGGATCCGATACCTGGATATTGACCAGAGCAAGATCCTTGCGGTAGGTGCGCTGCTCGTCAACCGTGATTCCGGGCACCCGGTCCGCTTCCGCCACAGTCGCCGAGGTCTTGATCGCTTCTTCCGCCGTACCGATATTGGTGGTTGCCGCGGGCGCGGGTACGGGCGCCGGGGTGGCCTCGGCGGCAGCCGCCGGCGCGGCCGGTGCCGGTTGCTCGTCTGCGGGGCGGATGGGTTTCGCATTGCAGGCGCTGAAGACAAAAAGCAGGAGGATTGCGGCGCCGGTTGCGCGCATGGCGAAAATCTCCACGGGGTTGCGATGAAGGACTCGTCGCGCGATCAAACCACATCGCCGCCGGGACACGCAAGAGCAGAACACTGCGGACCCGGCTATTCGGCGGATCCCGTGTCGCCGTTGATCCCGGGACGTCGGCGCGGCGTACGGCGGTAGACCGAACGCCATCCCATCGCACCGAGCACACCCGCGACCGCGAGCACGGCGAGGATGCCGCCGAGTGTCACGTATTCACGGGTGCCCATGTTGCCGATGGCGGTGCTCATTTGTGCAAGGATGCCCGGTTGCGGCGCGTCGTTGAGGCCGTCCACAGGTGTGGGTCGGGTGGCGGCCATCGCCATCTCCAGTTCGCCTTCCTCGCCTTCGTAATCCGCATAGCGGCGCGGCGTGGCGCGCGGGCCCGGGGCGGTCTCGGCTTTCGCGAGGTCCATGGCCTCACCCGAGTCCGCCTCGCCCGGCTCCCTGCCGGCCAGGGCCTCCTTTGCGGCGTTCGCCAAGGCCGAACCCGTACCCGACTTCGGGATCACGATCTGCGTGGGACGGTTCGGGGTGGCAGGGTTGTTCCGGGCCGCATTACGCGCAAGGCGCCGGGCCAGGTTACTGTTTGCGGGGTCGGGCCTGTTATTGCGCTGGTTGCGCACGTTGTTCGCGTTGCGCCCGCTGCGCGGCCGGTTCTTGCCGTCGTTGTCGTCCTGGGCATTCCGCACCCGGTTGCGGCCGCGGCCACGGTTCACGAAGTTACCGCCACCAACGCCGCCCGATACCGAGTCGTCATCGTCGTCGGGGTTGCTGGTGGGCGGCGGGTTGTCGCCGAAATCAACCACATTCACTTGGCGGGAGACGGGTGCGGAGCGGTTGCCCACCTTGTCGGTGGCGGTGTAATTCAGGGTGTAGGTGCCTTCACTGGCGTGGTTGACCACGCCGGTCACTTGCACGCTACTGGTCACGTCGCCATCGGCAGCGTCGGTCGCGACATAGCCGGGGTCGACGAAGGGCTCGCCCAGGGGCCAATCCAGCGGATTGTCCCCGATCAGTTCTATCGTCGGCGGCTGGTTGTCGGGCCCTTCGGTCTGAACAATGACCGGCGCGGTGAGCTGTTCGGGACCGGTGGTGCGGTAAAGTCCCTGACCGGAGATATAGCGAACGCCGCCGTCTTCGGCAGGCACGCCCATGGTAAAGGCGAATTCGTAGGGGAAAGAAAGGGGCGGATTGATCCAGGCGAATTCCAGCACGTCCGATCCGCTGCGCGGCTCGATGTCGGGCGTGCCGAAGCCGGTGTCCTGCGCGCCAAGATAGACCCAGCCGGGCGGCGGTGTGATGAGGACCCCCATCGCCGAGAGGGGACTGTCGGGGCTGACCCCCAATGCGGAGACCCGAACCAGAATATCGTAGCTGCCACCGGCGATAAACTGGGGCGCGCCCTGCATATCGATGGCCATATCTACCGGATTCAGCGCGCTGTCCTGCGCATGCACAGGGACGCTACCGGCCACCAGGGCCAGCAGCAGCATCAACAGGCTTGTCCACCGTCGCGGCATACTACACCT
>JAUIKJ010000160.1 GCA_030430835.1 Candidatus Hydrogenedentota bacterium | reverse complement strand
CTTCCTGGTTGCACTGGGCAATAACCTGATCCTGCTCGGCGTGGGCGGCACGATTACGATTGGGCTCGCGTTGGCCTTCGCGGCGATGCTGCACCGGAAGGTGCGGGGCGCCGGGTTGTTCCGTGTGGCCTTCTTCTTCCCGAACGTACTGGCCGCCGTCGCCGTTGCGCTGTTGTGGATGCTGCTCTATAGCGTGACGGAATTCGGCGTGGTAAATGGGATATTCGCTGCCCTCCAGTCGGCGACGGGGCAACCCGACGTGCAATTGCCCTTCCCTTTCCTCGACTCGAAGATCATCATCTGGTCGATGATTCCGATGGTGGTGTGGATGTGGACCGGCTTTTACATGGTGCTCTTCCTCGCGGCGATGCAGGGTATTCCGGAGTCGTACTACGAGGCCGCGCGCCTCGACGGCGCGTCGCCCTGGCAACAGTTCCGGCACATCACCCTGCCGATGATCCGCGACGTGCTCACGGTCGGCATCGTGTTCCTCGTGATTACTGGACTCAAGTTTTTCGACCCGGTATGGGTGCTCGAGAACCAGCGGCCGACGCAGGATTCACACGTGATGACCACGCTGCTCTACGAACAGGTCTTCACCGACTACGACGTCGGCTATGGATCCGCGATCGCCGTGGTGCTCTTCGGGCTGGTCTTCGCGGCGACCCTGGTGAGTCTGCGCGCCTCGCGCGGGGAGCAGGTCGAATACTAATGAACACCGTTCTGAAATACGCGATGTATGCGCTGCTCGGATTGTGGCTGTTGGCGGTGGTGGTGCCGATCGCGTGGGTGGGTGTCAGTTCCCTGCGGAGTTCCGCCGAGTTCGTTCAGAATCCCTTCGGCGTGCCGTGGCTCTTTACGGGCGCGCCGGAAGGCGTCTCGGTTTCGCCTTGGGACGGTGTGAAGGCGAACTATGCCAAGGCCTGGACCGAATCCCATTTCAGCCGCTTCTTCCTGAACAGTGTACTGGTCACCATCGTATCCCTGGCGGGTATTCTCGGTGTCTCCGCGATGGCGGCCTATGTGCTCGCACGCTTTGCCTTTCCCGGGCGGCGGATACTCTATCTCTACTTCATCAGCGGGATGATGATCCCCGCGCAGCTCTTGCTCGTGCCGTTGTTCTTTCAGTTCAGCACCCTCTCGGAACTCGGCAGCGCGGTGCTCGCGCCGCTGGGGCTGGAACTGCAACTGCACGACAGCCTCACCGGCCTCATCATCCTCTACATTGCGCTCAGCCTGTCCTTCACCATCCTCGTGCTGACGGGCTTCTTTCGGACCCTGCCGGGTGAATTGCGCGAGGCGGCGATCATCGACGGCTGCAACGAGTTTCAGGTCTTCTGGCACGTGATGCTGCCGCTGGCGCGGCCGGGCCTGGTCACGGCGGCGATCTTCAATTTCATCGGGCTGTGGAACGAGTACATCTTCGCGCTGGTCTTCGTTAGCTCGACCGAGAAGAAGACCCTGCCGCTGGGTCTGGCGAGCGTCAGCATGCAGGCGCAATACAAGACCGACTTCGGGCTGATGTTCGCCGCGCTGGTGATTGTGATCGTGCCAACGCTGATCGTCTACGCGGTGCTCCAGCGCCGGCTCACGCAAGGCATCACCACGGGTGCGCTGAAAGGGTAGCGCGTGATTTGGAGTGCATGAGCAAGCTCATGCCTCGCGATAGCGAGATGCGCGCGTTTGGCCTGGGGCATAAGATCGAACGCGGGCGCAAGATCGGTGCGTGGGTCTTGTGTCGCGCCTGAGCAAATCTTGTTGATTGCAAGACTCAAAGGCGCGGCTCGTGGCGCAGCGCCACGAGGCATGAGCAAGCTCATGCACTCCGGATTCGGAGGTCGCGAACTCTCTAATTTCCTATTGAACGGCGCGCTGCGCGCCGGGGGCATTCTTACTCCCGCAGCAAGACATCCGTGGCCAGTCGCATCTTCTTGAGCAGGTTGCGGAAGGCTTCGCTCTTCTGGGCACGGCCGCGGAGGTGGACGATGGCCTTACGCTGCAGCCGGTAGCGGTCCATCTTCGGCTTGGGCAGCGGCGCGACATCGCCCTCCATCTCCTCGAGCGGTTTCCAAAGGGTGTCGATGGGATAACCCAAGGTCTCCAGGTCGGCGGGGTCCACCTGTGAAATCACGCGCTGCATCAACGCGAGCTTCGCCGGATCCGTCGCGAGTTCTTGCGCCCACTTCTTCACCGACTTCGTGGTCGGGCGGGTGTGTTGCTTCACGCCAATGGGATCGCCGAGGCCCTGCGGGCGCTCTTCTTCCTTCTGCTTGTTGCCATAGTCGATGGCGTCCTGCTCGAAGGGAATCTCAATGTAATCGCAGATTTTCTCGAACCAGGACTCCGGATCCTTCACCAGGTCTTCATAGCGAACATGGATAAAGGGCGTCTCGTGCTGGCGGATAAACGCTGCGAGCGCGGGGACGTAGCGGTTGATAAGCGGATTGAAGTCGTTGGCCACCTGGTAGTCGCCGTCGAAAAAGGAATTCGCGAAGGAGGAGAACATCGCCAGCGGGTGGCGGGTGAGCACGACGAACTTTCCGTCGGGAAAGACCTTCTGCATAAAGGGGAGAATCAGGCCGTAGGCGGGCGTCTTGTCCAGGCAGATCGGCAGCCCACCGGTGGCTTCCAGGTAGCGCCCGTAAATGACATCACAGTACGCGCGGCAGGCGTCCCAGTAATCCTGCTCCTTATTCGGGAGCTGATCGATGAAGAGCTTCTGCGACTCCGCGGCGAGCACGTGGTCGTAGGGCGCCTTGTCTACTTTATCCCACGGACCGAGATGCGCCAGGGGCGTGAGCAGGTGGGGCTCGGGGCCGCCCTGAACCATGGAATGTGACGACAGCATCCGCTCCAGCATGGTGGTGCCCGAGCGCGGCGCGCCGATAACGAACAGCATACGAACCGACATCGATCTCTCCCCCGGGGCCTGCTGCCCGGACAGTGTCAACAACCGCGTGTCCCGTCGCGTTTAAGACGCGGGGATGGTTCCGGTATGACCCGGGGATGCAAATCCCGGCGGCCCTGCGGGGCACGAAAGGGGCCAAACCAGACCTGGCGGCAAGGGAGCGGAGATGGTAGCACGCGTCACGAAAGCCCCGCAAACACAGGGGAATACGTGCGATCGGCGGGCAGGGGTTTGCCCGTCCGAAAATCGGTGTGCTACCCTTTGGCTCTCCTGTCCACGCGCGCCCCTTCCGGGCGCGTGTTTCTTGGGTTATCAACCGGAATAGGCGGCTATGATCGGCTTTCACACTTTCCTTTTGTCTTTCTTTGCGTCGACCCTGCTCTTCGCGCTCAAGTGGGGGCTGATTGCAGGCATCGCGGGGGTCTTTGCGCTGGTGCTGCTGATCATCTGCCGCACCGGCTGGAACCAGGTGCCGAAGATTGCGCAGCAGGTCATTTCCTTCGGTCTCAAGCTGCTTTTCGTGGCCGGCCTGTTTGTCTTCCTGTTCCGTCCGGAGACCTTCGGTTTCCCCTATGATCTGTTTGACGACATGACCCCGGGCTCCCTGTTCGCGGTGCTGAAGGACATTGAAGTCGGCGACGCCTTCTTCTGGTTGGGCTTCGCGGCCACGATCAAGATTGCCGGTATATTCGCCGGCATCGTCCGCTGGCGTATCCTGCTGCGCGCGCAGGGCGTACACATTCCGTTCTGGTACCTGACCAAGTGCTGGTTCTGGGGCCGGGCCATTGGCCTGTTCCTGCCGGGTACCCTGGGCCTCGACGCCTACCGCCTCGTCGAGTCGGCGCGCTATACCGGCGAAGTCATCAAGTGCACCACGGTCATCGCGGTGGAAAAGCTCACCGGCTTCATCGCACTCTTCACGCTGGTCTTCCTGACCATCCCGCTGGGCGCGCGCATCTTCAACTTCAACCCGATCATGCTGCTGATTGTCCTCGGCATTCTCGCGGGCTTCATCGGCGTCACGCTGCTGCTGCTCTTGCAGCCGCGCATCATTCAGATTCTTGCGGCGGTGCTGCCGCTGCCGGGCGGCGTGCGCGACAAGATCAACAAGATTGGCGCGGCGGTTACGGCCTATAGCCACCGCCGTGGCGCGCTCTTCGCCGCGCTCTTCTTCGGCCTGTGCGTCCATGTCGGCATCTGCCTGATGTATTTCGGCACGGCCACGGCCATTCGCGCGGAGAACGTCGACATCATGGACATCCTCTTCGCCAGCCCGCTGATTATCGTGGGCTCGGTCTTCGCGCCGACGGTCAGCGGCATGGGCGTGCGCGAGGTCGTGATGACCTATGTGCTCGGCGCGCAGGCGGGTGAGGAGAAGGCCTTCCTCTTCGGTCACCTCGGCCTGTGGTTCGGCGAGATTGTTCCCTTCATCCTCAGCCTGCCGCTGCTGCTGCTGACCACGCGCCCGGACAAGGATGCGCTGATGCATGAGGCGGACGCCGTGCGTGCGGCCAATGCCCACGCGGATGAGACGGTGCATCTGGAACAGGAAGAATTGAACTTCTACCGCAACAAAGTCTTCGGCACAATCTTCGCCGCAATCTTTGGCGGTCTCTTTGCCGGCGCGATGCTGGGCATCATCGAGTCGACCTGGGTTTTCAACCTGGGCGGCCTGAAGGACGCCGTGCTCTACTCCTGGAGCGCCAGCGCCTACGGCTACATCTTTGCCTGTGTGGGCCTCGGGGTGGCGGGTGCGCTGCTCTTCGTCTATCTGCTCTTCAACAAGTTCGCGCCCTGGTTCGTCTCGCTCGCGCTGGGCTTCGGCGGTGCCTTTATGGCGGGTTCCGCAATTCTGGGGGTCTATCGCCTGCGCCGCGACGTGTTTCAGGACAACATGCCGCCGGTCGGTGAACTCATCAAGTTGTTCGCCATGGCCGGTGGTATTGCGCTGGTCTGTATGGCGGTGCTGATCGCGGGCGCCATCGTGTTGCGTGGCATCACGCGCAACCGCTTCGTACCGCTCATGATGGGCGGCGCATTGACCTTCATGGCGCTTGTTGGCGTGGCGGCGGCGATCGGTTCGGCGCGCACGCCGCTGCCCGAACCCCCGGCGGCCTTCACCCCGGCGCAGGCCTCGAACGGGCCGAACATCTTCCTGGTCGCCATCGACACGCTGCGCGCGGACTACGTGCCGGTCTTCAATCCGAATGCCGAGGCGGAGACGCCGAACTTCCAGGCCTTCGCGGATGACGCGATCGTCTATGACAAGGCCTTCTCGCAGGCCTCGTGGACCAAGGCCTCCTTCGGCACGATCTTCTCCGGCATGTTCCCCGAGTGCCACACCGCGGTGACGAAGGTGGCCGCGCTGCCGGAGGATGTCGAAACGATTGCTGAAGCCCTTCGCGATGGCGGTTACTATACCCAGGGCTATTCCAATAACCCGAACATCACGGGGGTCTTCGGCTACGGTCAGGGCTACGTGAACTATGTGGACCTCAAGCCGGAGCACGTCTTCGGCGGCACGGAATCGGTCTCAAAGCTGGGCATGTACGAAGTGCTCCGCCGCGTGCGCGAAAAGGTCAGCGACAAGATCAACCTGCCGATCAATATCGAGGAATACTATCAGCCGGGCGAGCAAGTGACCGCGACGATGCTCGACTGGATCGACGGCGACGCGGTGCCCGAGGATACGCCCTTCTTTCTCTTCACGCACTACATGGACCCGCACGATCCCTACGGCGCGCCGGGCGCGGAAGAAGGCGGCTATGGCCGCAAGCGCATGGGCGACAACCCGGATCCGGAGATCTACGTCGAGAAATTCCAGGCGGCCTACAACGCGGAGATCGAGTACCTCGACGTGCAGCTCGGCGCATTCTTCCAGGGCCTGAAGGATCGCGGGCTGTATGACGATGCGCTCATCATCATCACCGCGGACCACGGCGAGGAATTCTGCGAGCACGGCGGCTGGTGGCATGGGCAGACGCTCTACGACGAGCAGACACACATCCCCATGATGATCAAGCTGCCGGGCAACGCGCGTGGCGGCGAGCGCAACGTCTTCCTTGCGCGCAACCTCGACCTCGCGCCGACGATGCTTCATTTTGCCGGCCTTGAAAAGGGCGAGATGATGCAGGGGCAGTCGCTCTTCGACGCGGAGAACCGCGACACGAACAGCACGATTGCCTATGCCTACGCGGAGAATAACTTCGAGGGCATTGTGCTGCAGGCGGTGCGCAGCACCGACGGCAAGAAGGTCATCAAGGCCAACGAAGGCAACAAGCGCGACCTGAAACCGGTCGAGCTCTACGACACGGCCAACGACACGCTCGAGCAGAACGATCTCAGCGAAGATGCTGCCTGGGCAACGACCGAGCAGGATCTGCTGGATATCGTCGACACCTACCTGACGATCTGTGACGAAGGCGCGATTGAAGCCTCGGGTCCCGCGGAGATTTCGCAGGAACTGCAGGACCAGTTGGATTCGCTGGGCTATCTGGAGTAGGGATTGCCACAGAGGACGCAGAGTTCACGGAGGAGGCCGCGGTCGCGGCCTCCTCTTTCATTTTATGCGTGACGGTAATTGCGCGAAGTCCCCAATGCTATCGACATAGGTCCAGTGCGGTGGGAGACCCATGTCGAGCTTCGCTGGAACCATTGGTGAATACACGAGGTATTCGTCTTCGACGGTCCAAACGACCATCACGAAGAGCATCCAGCCATACTCCTCATCTTGCGGGACAACCGTGTACTTGAACTCAGGGAAGGCCGCAAGGCCGGTCTCTGGAATCTCCTCGAGATACGCGGGAACAAGTGCGGTAAGTTCTGTGGGTGGTCTGCCATGCTCACTCTCGTAGCGCTCGATGGCCTGGACGATAGGTTGGCCTGCGCCGGCAGCGCGCGCAAAGGGCTTGGGATCCCAGTCGACACCGATTAATAACGCTATGGCGAAATGTAGCGCTGCCCCGCCGAAAAAACACCACGGCAGGATCAACGTTGAACTTCCGGTCCGCGTCCGGAAGAGA
>JAUIKJ010000159.1 GCA_030430835.1 Candidatus Hydrogenedentota bacterium | reverse complement strand
TGGCGGGGGCGACGGGGTTGGGGCTGGTGCCTGTGCTGCAGGGCTATTTCGGATTGACCTTCGAAGAGGCCGTCGCCATCATTTTCATCCAGTCGGTGTTGATCAGCAGCGCGCCGATTGTCTTCGGTGAACCCTACGCGCCTGGCTGGATCACGCCGGCGCTGCCACTCGCCTTGACCTTTATCCTGGCCGTTGACAGTGCGGGCGCACCGGTTTATGCGACCGGTGCGGAAAAGTTTCAAGTGATGACCGCGGTGTCCCTGTGGTTTGCGCTGATCGTTTTTGTGTTGGGCATCACCGGCCTGGGCAAGCTCTTTGTCCACTACATCCCGGATGCCCTCAAGGGCGGCATAATTTTGGGGGCCGCCATTGCCGCATTGAAGCGTGTCTTCGTCGACGACGCGGAGAAGTTTCTGATTCCCCAGTTCTGGACCACGCTTACCGCGATCTCCATTTGCCTGCTGCTGACCTTCTCGCTTCCTATCCAGCGTATGAAAGCCAAGAACCGGGCACTGGCCATTTTCGCTGGGATGGGCCTGCTGCCAGGCTTTCTCGTGGCGGCAATCGTGGGCCCCATTTCGAAGGAAGTGACTTACGAGATGGCGGACACGTTCTTCCTCTTTCCGCCCTTTATGGACGCGTGGGACAAGGTGTCCCCCTTCGCAATCGGGCTCGCGCCGGCCAGTGTGTTTCTGGACCCCAACATTATCCTGCTCGCGCTGATGGGCTACGTTATCCTCTTTGGCGACCTGATCACCGGTACCGAGGTGCTGCGCATGGGCGAACCCGCGCGGCGCGACGAGAAGATCGACGTCAACATCAACCGGAGTCACCTGTCTATCGCGATTCGAAATGCGCTCATGGCCGTCTTTGCCCCCTTCTTCCCGACGCAGGGCTGTCTGTGGACGGGGGTACAGGTGATCGTGGTGCAGCGTTGGACCGATGGACGCAAGTCGATGGACTCGCTCTTCAGCGGGATTGCCTCGTACTACGTGTTCGGTGTGCCGCTGCTATATTTCTGTCTGCCGTTGCTGGTCCTGCTGAAGCCGCTGATGGGGGTGGCCCTTTCCCTGACCCTCGTGCTGACCGGCTTTGCCTGCGCCTATGTCGCGATGGGGATAACCCGGACCCAGATCGAGCGCGGCGTCGCACTTTTGACCGCGGTGACCCTGGCGCTCTTTGCGGAGAGTCCCTGGATCGGGATGGTTGTGGGCATCGTGGCAACGCTGACCATGGTTGGCTTCAATCCGCCCCCGCCACAGGATACGGCGATTCGCGAGGCCGAAGAAGATCTCGTTGAATCGGCCGAGTGACATCGGTACAGGCGGGTCACGAATACAGCAGAAGACATTGCGACCGGAGGAGTGTACGATGCGCAGTCTGACGTTGGTGTTTTTGGCCGTGGTGGGGATGGCGGGATGCGGCGGTGAGCGCGATCTGGCCATGGCGTCGAAAGGAGAGCATGCAATGAACGACGGAATCCAGAAGAGCGACGCCGAATGGCGTGAAGAACTGACGGCCGAGGAGTATCACGTGCTCCGGGAGAAGGGTACGGAACGCGCCTTCACCGGGGCCTACCACGATGAAAAGACGCCGGGCGTGTACAAGTGCGCGGGCTGCGGCGAGCCGCTCTTCAGTTCCGAGGCGAAGTTTGATTCCGGTACGGGCTGGCCGAGCTACTACCAGCCGGTGTCCGACGAAGCCGTGATGACCGAGACGGACACCAGTTATGGCATGCGGCGCACGGAGGTGATGTGCCGCAAGTGCGGCGGGCACCTCGGGCACGTCTTCGAAGATGGTCCGAAGCCGACCGGCTTGCGCTATTGCATCAACTCGGTCTCCCTCGATCTCGCGCCGAAGGGCGAGAGTTGATCGGGTGAAGGAGGGGAGCCGCCGGCAGATCTGGGCGTGGAGTGTCTACGACCTCGCGAACACGCTGTACTCGGCGATCTTCCTCAGTTTCTCCTTCCCCTTGCTGGTAAAGAACTATCTCGGCGGCGACGAAGGTCACGTCGGGATGGCGGCAGGCGGCGCGGCGATTCTCTCGGGAATCGCCGTTCCTTTTGTGGGCGCGCTCTCCGACAAGATCGGGCGTCGGATGCCATTCATCATATTCTTCACGCTGGTGTCCTGCGCTGCGGCATCGTTCGTGGGCTTCAGCGATCTGCGTGCCGCGGTGGCGCTGGCCGTGCTGGCGAACTTCTGCTACGCGACTTCGCTCGCGGTCTACGACGCGCTGCTGCCCAAGCTCGCGCCGCGCGGCGGGCAGGGCGCCGTGAGCGGACTCGGGGTGGCGGTGGGATACATCGGCACCCCGGTGGCCTACGGTGCGGCGGCAGTGATTTTCCTGTACTGCGGGGAGACCGAGTTCGCGATGCGCCTGACCTTCGCGATTCCGGGGCTCTTCTTTCTGCTGGTTTCGCTCTATCCTTTCTTCGTGATTCGTGAACCGCGCACGCCGTCGGGCCGAACCTTTGGGCAGGAGGTGCACGCCTCCTTCGCGAGTATCGCGGCCAGCCTTCGTGTCGCGCGCACGATACCCGGCTACATCCCGTTCATGTTCGCGTCGCTCTTCATGCTCAGCGCAATGATGACCATCATCATTTTCTTCAGCACCTATCAGGCCGAGACCCTGAAGCTGTCGCTCTTCGAGATCCTGCTGGTGAATGGCGGGCTGGCCATCCCGACCGCGGCCGGGGCGTGGGGACTGGGGAAACTGGCGGACCGCGTGGGCGAACGCAACGTTATGCTGATCGCCGGCGGGTGCTGGATGATCGCCTTCGCCGCGATGATCTTCACGACCTCGCTCCCGGTGTTTATCGTCGTCGGTTCGATTGGTGGCGTGGGCCTCGGCGGCATCCGCGCGGCGATTCGGCCCCTGCTGACCCGATTCGCGGATCCGGAGAAGATGGGGGAGTACTTCGGCTTTCTCGCGCTGGTGGACAAGGCCGGCATCATCATCGGTCCGCCGGTCTTTGGGCTGATCACGGCCCGCTGGGGCTATCCGGCTGGGATTGTGGCGCTGATGGTCTTCATGGGGGTGGGCATGGCGTGCCTCTCACGGGTAAAGCGCCAGGCCCGCTGAATGCGTGGGGCCTTGGGTTTCCCCTTCCCACGAATTAGTATGGTGGGGGCAAGGAACCGAAGGGAGGCGCCGCATGGCCGAGCAACCGTGGGTGGACGGGCTGACGATTCCGGAGGCCCTGCGCCATGTGCATGCGCGCGTGGGCGATCAGGAGATTCTGGTCTATCCCCATCTTGGGATTCGCTGGGGCTACACCGAATTTCTTGCGCGGGTGGACGCGCTGGCGCGTGCGCTACTCGCCGTCGGCGTCGTGCCGGGCGCACACGTCGGCATCTGGTCGACAAGCTGGCCCGAGTGGGTGCTGAACCAATTCGCGACCGCGCGGATCGGCGCGGTCCAGGTGAACGTGAACCCGGCCTACACCGCACATGAGTGCGGGTTCGTTCTGAAGCAGGCAGATATTGACACGCTGCTCCTCACAGATCGGTTTGGCAACACCGACTATGAAGCAGTGATTGGCGGATTGGTGCCGGACCTGCATTCGCGCCGTTGCGGCGAGGCACGCACCTGCGCAGACTTTCCGAAACTGCGTCATGTGGTCAGCATCAAGGCCACGCCTTCGCTCCCCGGGATCTGGCCCTGGGAGGAATTCCTGGCCCAGGGGGCAGCAGTTGACGAAACGCGCCTCGCGGCCGTCATGCCGACCGATCCCGATCGGCCGGTCAACATTCAGTTTACCTCCGGAACGACCGGCGCGCCGAAGGGTGCGATGCTGTCACACCGCAACCTGCTCTACAACGCCTTTCACACCGGGGCGCGTCTGCACTACACGAAGGATGATCGGGTCTGCAATCCTTTTCCCTACTACCATTGCGCGGGCTGTGTCTGCGGTACGCTGACCTGCATGCTCTACGGCGCCGCGATGGTGACGCCCGGAGAACATTTCGACCCTGAAGCGACGCTGGCCGCGGCATCGTCGGAGAAATGCACGGTACTCCATGGCGTGCCCACGATGTTCAATGCGGAAGTGCACCATCCAAACTTCGATCAATACACGATCGTGGCGGATCGCGGCGTGATCGGTGGCAGTCCCTGCCCCGTGGAACTGATGCATGCGCTGGATCAAGAGATGGGGCTCAATCGCCTGACCGCGGTCTATGGCCTGACCGAGGCCTCGCCGGTGATCACCTTGTGTGATGCGGATGATCCGGAAGACCAGCGGTTGAAGTCCGTGGGTTATCCCATCCCCGGCGTGGCGGTTCGGATCATCGACCCGCAGACGCTGGCGGAAGTGCCGGATGGCGTGCAGGGTGAATTGTGCGCGAAGGGACACAACGTGATGATCGGCTATTATAAGCGGCCCGATGCCACCGAAGAGGCGATATTGGAGGGCGGCTGGTTGCGTACGGGCGACCTGGCCACCAAGCTGCCGAGCGGGTGCTATCACATAACGGGACGCAGCAAGGACCTGATCATACGCGGGGGCGAGAACGTGTATCCGCGTGAGGTGGAAGAGCACCTGCTCGGGCACCCGAAGATTCAGGACGTTCAGGTCGTGGGACTACCCGACGCGGTCTTCGGTGAGCAGGTCTCCGCCTGGATTCTCGCGAAGGACCCGAGCCTGACCGAAGACGAAGTGCGCGCCTACTGCCGGGAGAAACTGGCGCACTTCAAGACACCGAAGTATGTCGCCTTTGTTGAAGCCTTTCCGATGACCGTATCGGGAAAGGTTCAGAAATTCCGGCTGCGCGATATCGGCGTGGAACGCTATGGTCTGGAGGCCGCCGCGAAGCAGGAAACCTTGTAGGCTCCGCCGGGTGCTGGTGTGCATGGCGCGGTGGCCTAGGAACAGCAGAACTGGTCAACTGAACCCGGCGCTCGCGCCTTGCTCCGCATCATGAGTCCTTCCACCATTATCAGTCTTTTCATCGCCATGGCCATACTGGCGGCGGTTCCGAGCAGCAGCGTCCTGGCCGTGCTGGCACGATCCGGCGCCTCCGGATTCGTTCATGGCGCCTGCACGGCGATGGGGATCGTGGCCGGTGATCTTGTTTTTGTCGCAGTGGCAATTGCTGGATTGCCCGTGATCGCATCGGTGACGGGTGAACCGTATTCCCTGATTCGCTACCTCTGTGCGGCGTACCTGCTTTGGGCCGGATGGCGGATGCTGCGAAGCGCGGGCCCGGGAGAGGTGGCTGGCGACTTCAAGACGGCTTCCCACGGTGGGAGTTTCCTCGAAGGACTATTGCTGACGCTCGCCGATCAGAAAGCGGTCTTCTTCTACCTCGGGTTCCTTCCCGGTTTCGTGGACTTGGCGTCCTTGCGCTGGACGGATGTGGCGGTGGTGATGGGCGTTACGCTCGTTTCCGTGGGGGGCGTCAAGCTGCTCTATGCGGCGTTGGCGACCCGCGCCCGCGCCTTCTTGCGGCAGCGCAACGCGGCGCGTAGTCTGCACCTTCTCGCCGGGTTGGTATTGATTGCAGTGGCCGCGGCCCTGGTGTTGCCGTGGCCCTGGTCGTGATGCAGGAAAGGCATGAGCATGGACCCACGAACAGACTTGCGCGGCATCGTGACCGTACTGAATACACCCTTCACCGAAGACGATCACGTCGACACCCAGGGACTTGCGGCCCATGTGCAACAGGCAATCACCGAGGGGGTGGCCGGGTTTCTGGTGCCAGCGATGGCCAGCGAAGTGGGACTGCTGACGGAGGAGGAACGAGCGATCGTGGTAGACACTGTTCTGCACGCGGCCGATGGCGCGGTGCCGGTGATTGGCGGTGCATCCGCGGATGATGCCGAGACCCGGCTGCGTATTGCCACGGAACTTGTGGCGCGCGGATGCGACGGGGTGCTGGTCAGTCTGCCCTATTTGGACGCAGCGCAGTACGCCGAGGCCGTGGCTGCGGCGGCGGCCTGTGGTACGGAGTGCCTGATGATTCAGGATTGGGACGCCGGCGGCTATGGTGTGCCGGTGGATCAGATTGCGACGCTCTTTGCCCGCCATGATAACTTCCGTTGCCTGAAGGTGGAGGTGGTGCCGGCGGGACCGAAGTACAGCGAGGTGATCGCCGCGACGGATGGGCACCTGCATGTATCCGGTGGCTGGGCGGTGACACAGATGATCGACGCGCTGGACCGTGGGGTGCACGCCTTTATGCCGACCGGTCTGCATGCCGTGTATACGCGCATCTACCGGCTCTATCGCGATGGTGATCGCGAGGCTGCCCAGGCGCTGCACGAGCGGTTGCTGCCGATTCTCACCTTTTCGAACCAGCACCTCGACGTGTCAATTCACTTCTTTAAGCGGCTCCTGCATGCGCAGGGAATCTACGCCACGCCTCGGGTGCGCGTGGATTCACGCCGTTTCGACGCGGTGCACGCACGGGCCGCGGCGGCATACATTGCGCGGGCACAGGCGCTGGTGGTGGAGTGTGGCGGGTCAGGCGTTGCGCCATCGCCCGCGCGAACAGTAGGATCCCGTGTTTCCCGTTAATCCCTGAAGGATTCCCCATGGACTTGCAGATTGAAGCATCCACGTTGCGTGGCAGCGTGGAGATACCCGGATCAAAGTCACACACCATTCGTGCCGTCGCCATTGCCGCGCTGGCCGATGGCGAGAGCCGCATCGAGCAGCCGCTCGATTCCGCGGATGCGCGGGCTGCGTTCTCGACCTACCGCGCCTTTGGTGCGGAGCTTGAAGAAGTAGTGGGTGCCTGGCGGGTCCGCGGGTGTGGCGGCCGCTTGACTGCGCCGTCGTCGCCGGTGGACGTGGGGAACTCGGGAACCACGATGAATATCGCGTTGGGGAGTGCGGCGCTCATCGCCGGGCAAACGGTGCTCACCGGCGACGAACAGGTGCAGCGCCGCCCCTGTGGTCCGTTGGCCCAGTCATTGAACGATCTTGGTGCG
>JAUIKJ010000158.1 GCA_030430835.1 Candidatus Hydrogenedentota bacterium | reverse complement strand
CGGGTGCTGTAGGCGCGTGGCGAACGGGAGAGTATCGAGATATTGAGGTTCTTCATTTCTTTTTCTTGGCTTTCCTGGCCTCTTCCTTGGCTTCGTGGTGCAGACTTACGTCGACCACGAAGTCGCGTTCCAGCGCCGTGCGGCCAATCAGCATGCGAAAGATCATTTTTTCCCGGGACACGAGCGAGAGGTCGATCTGCTTCTCGACCCCTGCAATACGAACGGTGGTGCGCACGAAACAGCGTCGCGTGAAGTGACCGGTGCTTGAGCGAACGCGCGCCCATTTGAGCACGGGCGCCTCCACATGAACCCGCCGATGGAGCTTGTTTCGATCCAGCACCACATCGAATCGCACGCGGTCTGGCGCGATCTGTTCAAGGTTCTCTACGTGCAGCGCACTCGTACGCGCGCCGGTGTCGACCTTGGCACGCACCTTGACGCGCCAATCCAGGAACTCAACCGGTTCGGACCAGCCCAGCACGACTTTCTGCAGCCGTCCATGGGTAGACTTGGGGGGCTTGGGGGCGGTCACATGTTGTTCCTGATGCGTTGGCACGAGCACTTTATAGCATGGCCGGCCACCTGAAAACATATGCGTTGGCGTGCTTCCGGCCAACTTCGCTATGATCGGCGGATCAAAACCGGGAGTTCAGGCATGCGCAAAGAGTCGCTCGATTTCCTCAAGAAACTACTGAAGACACCAAGCCCCTCGGGATACGAGGAGAAGATACAGAAGGTTTGCCGCGGCTACGCGGAGGCCTACGCGGATGAGATCTACAAGGACGTGCACGGGAACCAGTACCACGTGATCAACAAGGAAGCCGAGGTGCGGGTGATGTTGGCGGGGCACGTGGACGAGATCGGCCTGATGGTCAATACCATCGACGACCGCGGGTTCATTGGCTTCGTCCCGATCGGTGGCGTGGACGGTGCGGTGCTGGGCGGGCAACGCGTGGTGGTGCATGGGGCGAAGGGACCGGTGGCCGGCGTTATTGGCCGGAAGGCGATCCACCTGACACCCGAATCTGATCGGCACAAGGCGCAGCCGATGCACCGTATGTGGATCGATATCGGCGCGAAGGACAAGAAGGACGCGGAGAAGGTGGTTGCGGTGGCGGATCCCATTACGATCGACGCGGACTATATCGAACTGATGAACGGCAATGTGGTGGCGCGCGCGCTGGATGATCGGGTGGGCGCCTTCGTGGTGCTCGAAGTGCTGCGCCTCCTGTCGAAGAAAAAGATTAACGTGGCGCTGTACTCCGTGACGACGGTACAGGAAGAGATTGGCCTGCGCGGCGCGACGACCTCGGCCTATGGCTGCGACCCGCACGCGGGCATCGCGGTGGACGTGGCGTGGGCGACAGACCATCCGCACGGCGAAGGGGGGCGCTATGGCCACGCGAAGATTGGCGGTGGCCCGATTATCAGCCGCGGACCCAACATCAACCCGGTCGTGCACAAGGGCATCGTGGCGGCGGCGAAGCGCGCCAAGGTGCCGATTCAGCATTTCGCGATGCCGCGCGGTACGGGGACGGATGCGAACGCGATGCAGTTGAGCCGGGGCGGCACGGCGACGGCGGTGGTGGGGATTCCGAACCGGTACATGCACACCCCGGTGGAACTGGTGGCGCTGAAGGACGTGGAGAACGCGGCGAAACTGATTGCGGCCTGGGTGGCCGAACTCAAGCCGAAGGCGAGCTTTATTCCGTAGCGGCCGCGTTGCGGACGTGATAGGCGGTCCATGCGGCGATGCCGGCAAACTTGGCGCCGTCCTCGAAGAAGTGCGGCTGCGGGATTGCGTTTGGAATCAGATCGATACCAAGCGACATGGCGAAGAGCCCGAAGGCGAGACCGAGGAGCAAGTAGTCCGACTTCAGGATGGCGCGCCAGTAGCGCAGCAGAAAGCCGGCGATGGTCAGGGCATAGACCGCGAAGAGCCATTTCTCGCTCAGGCCGAAATAGACCGGCAGTGCACGCTCGTGCAAGAGAAAGAGATCGTCAAAGAGGAAGACGGCCGAAATAAGCGCGACCCAGACGAACATACCGCGGGGATAGGGATTGCCGGGGCGCGTGCCGAACGCGGCGGCAAAGAGCGCGATGGCGGCCGTGCCACACCAGAGCAATACCCCAAGATTGGATACCGTGCCGATATAGAAGGGCAGGTTGAGTCTTGCCAGATCGTGGATGCCCGCGTCCGGCTCCCGCTGAATCTTGAGCAACTCCGTTTCCACGATGGCGAGGGGATCACGGGTGAAGTGTGAGATGTCGCCGCCGCGATACCAAATGAGCACCAGTACCGCGAGGATCAGGGTGACCGGGATATAGACGATCAGCAGGACGGGGATGAGGCGGCGGATTTGCGTGAACAATGGCTGCATGGGATTAGCGGATCTCTTCCTTTGGGGTGCTTTGTGGTCCGTTGCGGGTGGCGGCGGCCTTCTTCCGGGTGGCCGGTTTCTTGGCCGGGGTGCGCTTGGCGCGCGCCGGTTTGGAGAGTAAGACCTCGGGCGGGTCGTCCTCCGCATCCGAATAGGCGGTCAGGGGACCGTACATGCCGAGCAGGCGTGCCGCGAGATCGGCCGCGTGCAATTGGGCATCGTCGGTGCCGGCATTGAGCATCTTGTCGAGCACGACGCTCTTGACCAGCTCCGGGCTCAAGATATCCTGGGGAATGGTTGCACCGGCGTAGCGCGTGCCAGCGCCCGCGCTGCGCTGAAGGGCGAGGGCGCATTGGCCTTGCGCCGCTTCGATATGCGGGTTGCCGGGATAGCTTCCCTGCAAGGCGTTCAATACGGTGAGGGCTTCGGCGTAGCGGCGTTGGTTGTATAGATCGACCGCCTCGGCGAACTGGCGAGCGGCGGCGTCCTCGTCCTGCGCGTCGCGCAACGCGGGCGGTCCACCGGCCCGCGCGAGGGCAAGCAGTCCGCCGCCCCGGCGCTTGCGCCAGGGAAGCGTGTTCTTTTCCGTGATACGGATGTCGGCACCACAGGCAGGGCACAGGCCCTTCTTGCCGATGGCATTCTCGGGGACGGCCATTTCCTGGCCACAATCACAGGTGAGGGCGAGTTTGCTCATGGCCTACCGTGCGGCCACTTACTTGCCCATGAACTTGAGCAGGGCGTCGACCATGGCTTTCTTTCCCTGCTCACGGCGGTCGTCGTCGCGCGGGGCCTTGGGGGAATCGGCCGAAGCGGCGACGGGCGCCGTTTCATGCGCCGGCGTGTCTTTGCGCGGACGCGGGCGTGCGCCCTGGAGGCCGCTCCATTGCTGGAGATTCTCGTTGATGCGCGTGGCATTGTCTCGCGCGCGTGCGGCAATGGGCGCTTCGTGCTGCGGCGGGGCGGGATCCGGCTCGAAGTCCTGTTCCGCATCCGCGTCCAGCACTTCGACTGGCGGGGCTTCAATCTCCTCCGCAGCAATGGTCTCGGGATCTGTTTGCGTTTCCGGTTCCGCCGTGACCTCGATCTCGGCTGGGGATTCCTCAGCCACGATCGCTTCGTGGGCCGTTTCGTCTGCGTCCTCTTCCGTCACCACGAGGGTGTCCGGATCCGGAATGTCATCCGCAGATACGGGCGTATCAAAGGGGGAGTCCGGCTCGCCGACAACTGCGTCGGGGGGATCGGCATCAGGCGACGCCTCAGCCGTCACGGCATCCAGGGCTTCGGGCGATGGGGATGCTGCACCGGGCTCCCCAAAGGGGTCGTCGTCCTGTGGAGATGCGGCAGCGTCCTGATCCGCTTCCGCCGTCTGCAGATCGTCTTCCATCGCGGGCGCGGATTCTTCCACGGGCGAAGCCTCGGCACCGGTGTCACTCGCACCCCAGTTCGACAGGGCATCTTCCAGGGAGATTCCGTCCGTGTCCGATTCGAGCGCCGGCGCGTCGGTGGTATCGATGGCGGCGCGATCAAGATCCTTTACAAAGTCTTCGATGTCGGGCGCGGGGGGCTTCTTCAGTTCGCCTCGGCTCCAGGAAGCGAGGGCTTCTGCGATATCCGGTTCCGCTTCGGACTCCGTTGTGGCCGGTTCGCCCAGGGGCGACTCGGCTTCGGCCCGGCTCGGGTGATCCTTTTTCTTGCGCGGTTCATCCCACTCGCTGAGCACATCGGCCAGCGCGTCGATGGGGGATTTGGAGGAGGGCGCATCGCCCGGCCCGTCGGTCGCGTCGGATTCCGTTTCACGTTCCAGGCCGGGCTCGTCTTCCGCCTCCGGTTCCGGCGCGGCCATTTCGACTGGCGCATCGAAGGCTTCGGCGACATCGTTGATCGCGATGTCCGGCGCGGCCGCGAGTTCCTCGAAGACGGCATCCTCGGGGGCGTCGTCCAGCGACAGGGTATTTCCCGGGTCTTCAATGTGCCCGGGTGCCACGTGCTGATCCAGGAGATCGCCGGGCGTCCCGTCCGAATCAAGGCTTTCCGCGGCCTCGGCACCGCCGTCGGTCCCGGTTTCGATTTCCGGATTGGCTTCCACGAGGGGCAGCGGCATGGAGTGGTCGGGCTTCTCCGATTTCGGCGGTACGGCTTCGGCACGGTCTTCGACGATGCCTGTGCGTGCTTCTGCCTTGCGGAGACGCTCTTCGAGATCGCGGAGGCGGGTCGCGGTGCGCATCTGTTCCTGGCGCGCGGACATGAGTTCTTCGGTGAGGCGCTTGACCTGCGTCGCGTTGTGTGCGGCGCGGGCCTCGGCCGCTTCCATGGCGACCGTCGCCGATTCGAGGCGCTCCTGAATGTCGTTCGATGCCGCGGATTTCGGGGCCGGGCGCGGGGTCGCGGGCACCGCTTCGGGCGCGTCAAGCAGCGTCGGGATCAGGGCCGGGCCAGCGACGATTTCCTTGAAGCGTTCTTCGTCGTCCGCGCGCAGTGAGGCTTCGGTCAGGAAGAGGTCGAGCGCTTCGCGGTGTTGCTGCTCGACCTGCTGCGCGGCGAGGGTGGCCTGAAGATCGAGGAAGCCGAGGTCGGGTTTCGCGACCGGCGTGGCCGCTGCCGCCGCGCGGGCTTCCTTAAGTTCGCGCTCCAGTTCTGCAATGCGCGCTTCGAGGCGTGCGCGGTGGACCTGCTCCGCCTCGCGGGTTTCGCGGAGGATGTCCTCGATAGACTCCGTTGCGGCCTGCGCGCTTGCTGGTGCCTTCGCCGGTGTGGTGGACGGCTTGGGGGTGGGGCGGGCCCCGCCACCGCGGGCACTTTTCCGTTTGCCACGTCCGGAAGAGCGGCGCTGTGCGCGCTCGACCTGCGTGCCGAAGAGTGTCCGATCCCCGTAACTCATCCAGACTCGGCTCCTGCTGTAACCTGTTAACTACCGGCGCTTTCCGCACCGCACCCCGACAGTGTAGCATATTGCACATTTCGTATAACATGCTTTTCGATGGCCCGCCCTGATCATGGGAGGAAGCCCCGGAAACGCGCCAGGAAAGGACCTTTGTGAGCCAAGCGGAGAGCGGGCAACACGGCGGCATTGTACTGAGTTTCGTCGTTATCGGCTACAACGAGGCGCCGCATTTGGCGGCCTGTATTGGTGCGATCCATGCGGCTGAGCTGGGGGGCATTGCCTATGAGGTCATCTACGCTGATGGTGGATCCACCGACGGCGCGGTGGCGGTTGTGGAGGACGCGGGTGTGGACCAGATCCTGGCCGATGGCACGCGGCGGCGTGCGGCGGAGAACCGGAACCGGGGCTTCGCGGCGGCGCGCGGGCGCTACGTGCAATTTCTGGATGGCGACATGCAACTGAAGCGGGGGTGGCCGAAGGCGGCGCTGGCGGTGTTGGCGTCGGAGCCGAATATTGGGGTGGTCTTCGGTGAACTGGAGGAGGCGCGGACGGGGGTGCTGGACACGGCGATGCAACTCGACTGGGAAAGCCCGGAGGGTGACGCGCTCTATTGCGGTGGCGCGGCGATGTACCGGTCGGAGGTGTTGCGTGTGGCGGGAGGATTCCCGGAGGACATCGCCTATGGCGAGGAGCCCTTGTTGTGCTGGCGCATTCGCAGCGAGCAGCGGATGCGTATCTGGCATCTCCGGGAACCGATGGCCAAGCACGACCTGGCCTTCGGCGGGTTCATGGATTACTGGCGGCGGTGTATCCGCGTGGGGACATCGTATGCGAGCGTGGCGGCGCGGACGGCGGGGACACATCATGAAGGCTTGTGGCAGCGGGAGGTGCAGGCGATACCCGTGTGGGGCGTGAGTCTGTTTATTCTGCTTTGCGCCGCGGTTTTTGGGCCGTGGCCGCTATGGCCGACCGCACTCGGATTCCTGGTGGTGGTCTTGTTGCGGAAGGCGGTGCAGGTGCGCCGGCGCGGCGAATCCTGGGCAGTGGCACTGGCGTATGCCGGGCACGTCTACTTTGCGAAGTTTCCGACGACGATCGGCATTCTCATGTACCGTCTCGGCGACAAATGAATGTGCCCCGGTGCGGGGAGGGAGAACGCACCGGGGCTTGGGGAGGGAGACTACAATGCAAACGCTGGGTTGCGGGACTTAGTTGACCTTCACCTCAATCTGTTTCGGCTTCGCCTTTTCCGGCTTGGGCAATGCCGACATGGCAGTCGGCTCAGCTTTGCAACCTGAGCGGTGAATACACCAAAACCTGACGCCGTAGTGTTGATCAGCGCACTTGCCTATGGCGCAGGACGTTGAATTCAGGACCACGAAAAACCCCTGCGACATACACGAGCAGATACGCGGTATCCTCATGAGATTCTGCATAAAAATTTCTTAATTGGTTCCAAAAAAGTACCGAATTTGCACCAAAAAAACCAATTTAACTGAAAAAAGAACCAATTTTCTTGGCATATCGCAGGCTGTCTGTTAGATTTTTCTCACAACACCAAACCAATTTGATGGCACGGTTGAAAACTTCGATGTCAACTATTTTAAGTTTAACTACCTCTTCCCTTATCAATCATCATTTTATCAATGTTCACTCCTACCGCTTATCACCAATATAGAAAACGATACCGCTA
>JAUIKJ010000157.1 GCA_030430835.1 Candidatus Hydrogenedentota bacterium | reverse complement strand
ATCCACGTGCCCAAGACCATCGACAACGACCTGATGGTCACGGACCACTGCCCCGGTTTCCCCTCGGCCGCCAAATTCGTCGCGCAGGCATTCGCCGGCGTCAACCTCGACAACCGCGCCCTCGCGGGGGTCTACATCGGCATCGTAATGGGCCGGCACGCCGGTTTCCTCACCGCCTCCGCGGCACTGGCCAAAAAGTATCCCGACGACGGCCCCCACCTCGTCTACCTGCCCGAACGCCCCTTTTCCCGTAAGCAGTTCGTGGCCGACGTCAAGCGCGTCTACAAGCAGCACGGCCGTTGCATTATCGCCGTATCCGAAGGCATCGCCGATGCCAAGCACCGCCCGATCGCGGCGCAGTTCACCGGTGGCGAGAAGGATGCGCACGGCAACGTACAGCTTTCCGGCACGGGCGCCCTGGGCGACCTCCTGGGTTCCTGGATTAAGCGTGACACCGACATCAAGCGCGTTCGCTCCGATACCTTCGGCTACCTCCAGCGCAGCTTCCTCGGTTGTGTCAGCGAGACCGATCAGTATGAAGCCCGCGAGGTTGGCGAGAAAGCCGCGCAATACGCCATCTGGAACAATCTCGACGGCTCGGTCGCCATCCGCCGAATTGGCGACTACGCAGTCGAGTATTTCCTCTCGCCGCTGGACAAGATCGCCGGGAAGACCAAGGTCATGCCCGCGAAGTTCATCAACCGCGATGGGAACCATGTCACCGATTCTTTCCTGAACTATGTGCGCCCGTTGACGGGGCCGATGCCCGTGCTCGAGCGTGTGCATGCGCCGCGTGTGAAGAAGATCCTGAAGAAGAAGTAAGCGCGTTTTATGGCCGACCAGCACGACGAGATCCTGCAGCACCTTCGAATCGCCTACGGGGAACGCTACGCTGCAAACATTCCCTCGAAAGTTGCCGCTGAACTGGGCATGCGCTTCTCCCGGTATGAGGAGAAGAAGATGCTGCAGGCGATCATGCCCGCGCTGGATCGCTTTGCGAGCGCCGTTGGCGCCTACCAGACCGGCATGATTGGGGCCGCGACGGATACCGTCGTGTCCGCCTTGGCCACCCTGCTCGCGGCGCGGCCCTGTTCCATCGTGACCGCCGAGACCACGAACCTCCGACCGCTCGCGGCGGATGGCAAGGTCTACAAAGTTGAGGCGCGCATCCGCGCACTGCGCAATTCGATGGTCTTTGTCGAAGCCCGGGCGGAAGACTGGGAAGGCCGTACAATCGCCGTCACCACGGCGACGCTGGCCGTCTACAAGTCAAAGCGGAAGTAGGGGGCGCCCCATGAGTGAATACCACGATGAGATCGCTGCCGCGTTGCGTACCGTGGCCCAGCAGGTGGGCGGGCTAAACGCGCCCGCACCGGCCTTCACCGAGATGGGCGGGCAGTTCCTGGACTATCAGCCGGGCAAGGCGATGCAGTGTGTTTTTCCCACGCAGGAACGTTTCGGGATGATGGCGGGGCTGATGCAGGGCGGTTTTCTGGCCGCGGCGATTGACAATGTCTATGGCCACTTTGCACTCCTTGAGATGCGCGCGGCCTGTGTAACGACCACGCTCAACACGACCTTTATTCGCGCCATCCCGGTGGGTTCAGGCAATATCACGGTGGAGGTTCGCCTGCGCCAGAAGAACCGCAGCATGCTGTTCATGGATGCCAAGGTACTCAGCGCCGAGGGTCGTACGTCGGCGACCTCCTCCACGGTCATGGTGGTGCCGAAGCCGAAGCGCTGAACCGGCAACGGCGCGGCAACACGGGGGCAAGAGCAATGCACTCGGACGCGCAATGGAGCCGGCGGCGATTTCTTCGCGCCGCCGCCGTGGGGTTTCCGCTCCTGCTGCCTGCACGCGTCGCCCTGGGCCAGGGCCCCGGCAGTCCCAGCGCGCGTATCGTCACCGGGCATATCGGGCTGGGCCCCGCTGGACGTGCGCATCTCCAGGCCCGCCGCGGCAACGTTGGCGCCGTCTGTGACGTGGACACCAACCGGCTCTACGAAGGTGCGGCACTCGCCGGGCCCGGCACGGAAGTCTTCCCCGACTACCGTCGTATCCTTGACCGGAAGGATGTCGATGCCATCGTTATCGCGACGCCCGATCACTGGCATGCGTCCATGGCCATCGAAGCGATTGAAGCCGGCAAAGACGTCTATATCGAAGCCCCCGCCAGCCGGAGCCTGGGCGAAGGACTGCGTCTTGCCCGGACCGCGCGCTACTTCGGCGCCGTGGTGCAGGCGGGGCCGGGCGCCGTCGCGCTGGAGCGCCCTACGGGGCCCGAGGTGACAGCCTGGGGGGCGGCGAATCCTGCCGGCGGGGATCCGCGCACGACCGCCGATCCCCCGGAGGGACTCGACTGGCCTGCCTGGGTCGGCCCCCTGCGTCCGCGTCCCTACCACCCCGATGCACTACACGGCGGCGACCGCTGGATGATGGACCTTGGCGGCGGTCAGATTCGCCAACAGGGCGCGGCGCTCTTTGCGATCGCGCTGCACGCGTGGGGCATGGCGCAACCAGAATCCATCGAAGTCTATGCCGAGGGCCTTCCCCAGCGTGGCGGACTTTGGGATTGTCCGCGCGAACTCCGTGCCACCATTTCCTTCCCGGGACAGCCGCAGGTTATCCGTTGGACGCAGGCGGCCGACACGTCCGCCTGCGGTATGCGCCTGCACGGACCGGCCGATATGGAGATTCACCAGCAGGATGGCCGCCTCATGCTGGAGGACGGCACGCCACTGGCCACCGACGCCGCCCTCGACATGTGGTTGTCGGCGATCCGGACGCGCACGCTGCACCGCGATGACTTCGATCGCGCCATCCTTGCCGCGTCCTTGGGTACCCTGAGCAACCTCAGTTACCGGCTCGGGCGCAAGCTGACCTGGCGGCCAGCCACCGGGCGCTTTCTGGACGATGCCATCGCGGATCGTTTCATCGAGGATCTCGGATGATGGGGCGTGTCGCGATGGTCCTGCTGCTGCCCCTGCTCGTTGCGTTTTCCGCGATGGCGGAGGAAGGCGAGACCACCCGGGAGGAAGTGGAGGTCCCGGAAGCTGCCGCGGATGCCGTTGAAGTCGAATCGGTATCGTTGGCGCCGCTTCCGGAACCTGAAGCGATGCCGCTTCCCGAAGCCGCGCCGGCGATCGCGGTCGAAGATATCGCCGCACCGGTGCAGCTTCCGGACCCGGAAGACGCCGATGAACTGTTGCACGATCTGCGCCACGGTGACGAGCGTGCCTTCGCGCGCGCGTGGCAGGCCTGGCCGTTACTGGGTGTCGCCGCGGTGCGGCCGATCGTGAATGCGCTCGCCGCGGACGATGGTACGGACGCGCCTTTCCTGTTTCAGTTGCTCGACCGGGCGGTGCTCGGTAGTGCCGCGGATGCGTCCCAGCGCGACGCCGTCGCCACAGAACTTCTCGAAGAAGTCGCGACCTTTCTGCCCGAGGTGCCGGATAGTACCGCCACCTTCGAAGCGTACCTTCCGGGATTCTTCGGCATACTGGAGGCGTGGGCGCGCTACCTGGAGGCAAAGCCAATGCCGGACACACTGGATGCGCAAACCGTGCACATCCAGCGCGAACTCCTACGGCGTGTCGCGTGGGTCGCGGGAGAAGCGCAGGTTCCGCCGCTCCATGCCTTGCTCGCGCAGGCCGAACTGGCCGCCGCCGCCGCACGCGCGCTTGCATCGATCCCCGTGGCCGCCGCGGCCGAGGCTCTTCTCCAGGAAATGCCGGCGCGTGACAACGCGGAGACGCTTTCTCGTGCGGCTTTGCTTGCGACCCGACATCCACAGGCCGCCGAAGAACTGTACCGCCAACTCGCCGAAGGCGCGGAAGATACGGAGACTGCTGCCGCCGCACTCCACGCGCTGGCGTATGCGGGCATTCTTCCGAAGGCGATTAGAACCCGTGGCGCGGGTGTCGAGGCGCTGGACGCCGAGACCCTTGGCACCGTGTCGCTGCTGGCGGCCCAGGCCGCACTTGTCCAAGGCGACGCCGACACGGCGGCCCAGCGATTCCTGCAGCAACTTGATAACTATACCCACCAGTATCAGATTCGCGCGGCGCTGATCGGACTTTGCGAGGCGGCATCGCCCCGGTTGCAGAATGTGGCCCTGGCCCATGCCACCGCGCAGGACCTGCGGGAAACCGTTATCGACGTGCTCGTGCGCGATCCCGCGCCCGATGCGGAGGCCGGATTGCGCAAGGCCTGGAAGCGCGGCGCACCCGCAATGCGATCCGTGCTGCTCGAAGTCTTCGCACGCCGGGGAGTGGACGATCTTCCGGCGCTGATGGCCGAAGCGGGCGCGGACGACAACCTGGAATTGCGCTTTCGCGCGGCACAGAAAGAGGGGGTGACCCTCGGCGCAGAAGAACTGATGGATCTCGCGCGCAACGGCAAGGCCGATGTGCGGGGGGATGCCCTGCGCGCCTATCTGGATCGTGCCTTCGCCGAGGCGATCGAAGGCAATCTCTTGCTGGCCGCCGACCAGTTTCGCGCGGTGCTTGATGGGCCCTTCCCCGAGCGTGCGCAGCGGGAAGCGTTGGAGGGCCTCGGGATGACCGGGGACCCCAACGACTTCGAGCGGATTCGCAGCTTTCTCTACCGTCCCGCACACCACAATGCGGCCGCCGCCGCGCTGATCCAACTGGCGGCACAGAATCCCGATCCCGATGCGGCTATCGCAGATATCCGCGAGATTATCGGGGCCGTGGACGCCAGTGATGTGCTGGCGCTGGCCGCCGGCATGCTCGAATCACTCGGCGCGGACCCGGAGCCCCTGGTGCTGGAGCAGGGTTTCGTCACCAATTGGCGCGTGCTGGGTCCCTTCCCGATGGATATGCTAGAGGAACACCCCGAAGTCTTCGGCCGTATTATACGGCGGCGCCTGACCGAGGCGATTACCGTCGGTGATGCGCGTTTCGAGTGGATCGACGCGGCAACAACGGGCGTACCCGCGACCGTCGATCTCGCGGCCGTCTTTGACGGCGCCGAGGGCGACGCCGCCTTCGCTTTGACGCGCTTGCCTGTCGCCACGTGGACGCCCATCATCGTCAACCTCTACTACCATGGCGGCGCGCGGCTATGGCTGAACGGCAAGCCGGCGGGCGAAATGCCCCGGGGCACGACCTCCCCCCAGAAGTTCGAGATGGTGCTCGACCCCGGCGTAAACCGCCTCATGATCCAACTCTTGCAGGGAACGCCGCCTTGGTCGTATGGTGTGCAATTGACCGACCGGCGCTATCAGCCGCTCAACCTCAGGGCGCAGGAACTGCCGGAGGACGACGCGGCCGGCATCGGGCTCTCGCTGGATGCGATCGACCGCACGATTACGGAGGATACCCCGTGAAGACGATCTTGAATACGGTCTTTGCCGTGGCACTGTTGGTGACGGGCGCAGCCGTAGCCGAAGAGGCCGTGACGCCTCTCACGCGCGGCCACTCCCACAACGACTATTACCGCACGCAACCCCTCCTCGACGCGCTGGAACGTGGCATCTGGAGTGTGGAAGCCGACATTTTCCTCATCGATGGCGAACTGCGTGTGGCGCATGATCGCGACAAAGCCAAGCCCGGCGTGACGCTGGAGAAGCTTTACCTCGATCCGCTCCTGACCCGGGTCCGTGCCGGCAAAGGCCCCACAAACGACGGTCCGGAATTGACGCTATTAATCGATATCAAGGACGACGGCGAAACGACTTACGGGCACCTGCGCGAAGTGCTCAAGCACTACGGCGAGATGCTCACCAGCTACGGCGCGGAAGGCGTTACGCCGCGTGCCGTGAAAGTGGTCATCTCCGGAAGTCGCCCAATCGCCATGATGGCCGCCGAGACCGAGCGCCTCGCATTCCTGGATGGACGCATTGCGGATGTCGGTGTCGGCGATCCCGCGCTCTACCCGATGGTCAGCATGAGTTGGACAAGCGAGTTCGACTGGAAGGGCCGCGATGCAATCGCCCCCGAAGAGCAGGCGAAGTTGGACGAACTCGTGGCCAAGGCACATGCCAGGGGGCAGCGCATCCGTTTCTGGGGCCTGCCCCTGCGACCAGCCGTCTGGCCGGTGTTGTATGCTGCGGGCGTCGACTATATCAATGCGGACAACCTCGATCGGCTGCGCGCGTTTCTCCTGGATCAGGAAGGTGCTGCCGGCGCATCCCGCTAAGCCCCCTGGAACCCGAAGCGCGTTCCGGGGATGAATCCTGTTAAGCAAGCCGTATCGGGTGTTGTCGCCATGAACTGGAGAATGTACCTTCCCGCAATCGTATTGGTGAGCATGGCCCTCTTGATCAATGTCATGGCCTGGTTCGCGCCCTATACCGTACCCAGCGCCGCATCGGGCCGGAAGGTGGAGGAGATGTCGGTCACCGATCGCATTCGTGAGGCGGAGAGTTTCGTCGAACTCGGTGACGCCGCCTACGAGGCGGGCACCGGCCTTTGGAACGACACCGACGCCCTCCAGTCCGCCGTGATTCACTACCGCCAGGCGTGGCGCCTGATTACAGATCAAGAGTTTCCATCGGGACAGGAGCGCGCCGCATTGCTGGTGGACAGCCCGCAGTTGAATGCGATGCAGGAGCATCTCAAGGGTCGCTTTACAGCGCTCACGGAAGCGTTGGGATCGGACGCGTCGTGAGCGGCGAGGCCGTGCCATTGTTGCCAGGTGTGGCCACCGCACCGTCGCGCGACAGTACCGTCCCCGTAGTGGCCGGTTGGATTCTCATGCTGGCCGCACTGTCGCAGTTGGTGCTACGCACTGGGGCCGTGTACCGCCCGGAGTTCACCACCGCCGCAACGCTTTCCGCACTGGTCATCACGGCCTTCGTCTACGTGCTCCGGCCCACGCTCGGGGCCTTTTTCGAGATCCGTTCCGCGATCTCTGCCCTGGTGGTCTTCTCGACCGCCGCCGTCGGGCTGACCCACGTGCTCGGCAACCAGAATTCCGGCTGGATCTCCGAGGCCTATGGGGCCGCGCGCGAATGGATCGTGG
>JAUIKJ010000156.1 GCA_030430835.1 Candidatus Hydrogenedentota bacterium | reverse complement strand
AAGCCCGTCTTCCCCAAGGGCGAGCAGAGCGGCTTCGGCTTCCACGAGGCGCCCCGCGGGATCCTGTCGCACTGGATCGTGATCAAGGACGGCAAGATCAAGAACTACCAGGCGGTGGTCCCCACGACGTGGAACGCCGCGCCGAGGAACGAAGCGGATGAGGCCGGGCCCTACGAGGCCTCGCTGCTCGGGACCCCGCTCGCGGATCCGGAGCGCCCGCTGGAGGTCTTGCGCACGCCCTGGATGCAGTGGCGTATCATCACCCCCAGAGAGATCGACAGTCCCGAGTACGACGACATACGTGAGGTGGGAGAAGAGGCCGGCTCGACCGATGTCGACGTCACCCTTGGTGACCCGCACACCAGCTTCGCGGAACTTGTACTCCCGGCGCTGGATGTGGACGCGGGCACGAGCGTCTTCGGTATCGCGCGTAACGCCCTCAACGACAGCACCAAGCAGAACACCGGCCCCGTCACGGCGCTGGGTACCGGTGGTATCGATGTGGGTAGCGCGATTGACAACACGCTCGATTTCACCCTGAACCTGTACACGGGCACGGAAGTGAAGCAGAACACGCCGCCGGCGGGTTCCGCGGTCTTCCCGGGCGCCAACGCAGGCGTCTTCGACTTCGGTGGTCCGATCGATGAGGTCGGTAACCCGACCGATTCGACCCCGGCCTTCCTGTCGGCGCCGATCACCGGCTCCGGTCTCACGGTTGAAGACTTCGGCAACAGCGTCACCTTCTGGGGTAGCGCGGTAGAATACGATTACGTGAGCGAAACCGCCACGGCGGCCGATCCGGAAATCGTGGAATACCAGTCCGAAATCCTCAACAACGAAGTCACCCCGGCGATCGCCAAGGGTACGGATGAACCGGATGCGCTCATGATGGCGCGCCTGTACAGCCTCAACGGCTTCAGCCTCCGTCAGGATGCGATCATCACGGCGGACCTCGCCGAGGCGATTCGCCTGAACACGGACAGCGGCACCGCGAGCGGTGACGTGGCGGGTGGCAACACCGTCACCATCGTCTCCCGTGGCGGCGGTCTGGGCCACATCAACCGCATCGAGCTGGTTGAAGTGGTCAACGGTGGCAAGGTCGTCGGTGGCACCATCCTCCCGGCGAACTTCGTGACGCCGGTGGGCACGGACGAATTCAGCCTCGAGGTCACCATGCCCCCGAGCGACGACAAGGGTATCGTCGACTTCGTCATCTATGGCGAAGCCGCCCCGACCACCCCGATTGTCACGCTGGAACGCGTCTACGAGTACACGAAGCAGCCGGATAACTACACCCCGCTGGTGCTCCTGCTCCTCGGCGTCCTGCTTGCCATCCTCGGCCTCGCGGCTGGTGGCGATTCGGGCGGCGGCGGCGGTGGCCCCTGCTTCATCGCGACGGCGGCCTACGGCACCCCGCTCGCGGCGGAGATCGACACCCTGCGCGGTGTGCGCGATGCCTACCTGCTCGACAACGCGGTCGGTACGGCCTTCACGGATGCGTACTACCACGTGAGCCCCTGGATCGCGGATGCGGTCGCGGCCAACCCGATGCTCGCTTCTGCGGTGCGCATCCTGCTCCTGCCGGTCATCTTCTTCGGAAAGATCGCCCTGCAGGCCCCGGCCCTGGCCACCTTCATCATGCTGTCCATCGGCATGATGTACATCCTGCGCCGCCGGGCACAAAGCCAGCGCTAAGCGCAAAGGCACATAACCAACACCCTGCGCCGGCGGGAGGCAACAGCCTCCCGCCGGCGCTCTTTTGTTACGTGGCTTCGCGGCGGCGCCACTCCGCCAGCAAGGGAGGGAGAGCGTCCCCGCGAGCCGGTTCAAGACTTTCATGCAAACCATGGCGCAGCAGCATCTCGTGAGCAACCCAATCCATCTATTAGGTCGACAGATTCGCCACACTGGTCTAGAATGACCACGGAGGCACGCGGCACATGGGCAAGAAGCGAAAGTTAGACTGGCTTCGCGTCGGCTGCGCCATCTTTTTCCTCGCACCTGCATTCTATATAGGGGTGCACATTCTCACCTTTACCTACGGCCGGGCACTCCCGGACGCACGACAGGTCAGGGCAAGAGGGGATATAGAAGGCATCGAACTTGCGCTCACCAAACTCGCGTCCGACGCGAACATCCCAACACTGCGAGATCTCTTCGACCCCGTGCAGTTCACATCCGCGCAACAAACGCTTGCCAGCCGCGAAGGCATGAACACCCTGAGCGCCGCCACGGCGCTCTACACCAGCGCTGCCTACGCCCTCCTGCACCAAGGCCGTCATGTGCTCAAGGAGGACACCGTGGCGCAACAGGAGCGTGGCGTAGATCCCGCCATCTTCAATGCCCAACGCGTCGGCAAGCTCGGCACCAGCTACCTCGAAATCGGGACAGACCCCTGGGGCCACCGCTACCGCGTCTACCCCGGCCCCTGGCCGGAGGAGGCCGGACCCGTGCCCTTCCGCCGCCGCACCCTCTCCGAGAGTGAAGCTGATTCGCCGGACGCTTTCACCGTCACACTGGAGCAAGAGGACGGTGTCCAGCAGCTGGGCTTCCCGGCACCCAACCAGCGCCTCGTCTACGTCTGGTCCTACGGCCGCAACCGCCGCAACGACCAGCCCCACACCGAAGCCAAGCCGCTCGAGGCCCCCACCGCCCGCCACCACTACCGCGGGGATGCCGCAGCAAAAGACCTCGGCGGCGGCGACGACATCAACAACTGGGACCCCGCGCGTACCTGGGAGCCGCTGCACAAAGGAGTTGATTGGGGCTACGAATTGCGCAGGCTATTCAGCTAGGGAGTACGACCATGAGCAAGGTATCAGAACAGGATCCCGCAAAGAAGAGCTCTTTGCGCCGCGAGCTCCGGCTTACTATCCTGCTTCCGGTTGTCCTGATTGTTATCGGCCTACTCTTGGCCATCTCCATACCCAATGTCGCATCCTATATCGCCCACGCGGATCTCACGTTTGCGATTGGCGAAGTAAGAACTATAGAAGTTGCCCTAACCAAACTTGCTGAAGATGCACAGACTTCGAGTCTGACAGGATTTTTTCACCCAGAAGCATTCAAAGAAACGGAGAATAGCCTCGCGGACTCGGGTGGCAGAAGTAGCATTCAAGCTGCCACGGAGATATACACAACCGCGTTCTACGCGCTCCTTCGTCACGGTAACAAAGCCATCACCTTCTTGTCCGGCGATGGGAAGACAAGCGCCATCGCCGAGACACTGGACTCATCTGCCGTCGCCAAGCTCCGCCACAACTACTATGACATCGGGAATGACCCGTGGGATGAGCGATACCGGATCTACCCCACGCCCTTGGAGGCGATCGGCAAGGACATGCCCTTTCGCGTTTACCGGGAGTACCCCTCCGAAATTGCGCCAGCGTTTAGTCCAGTTTCGGACAACCTCACGCGCAGTATCCAAACGGACTCGGGAAAGTTCGAAGTCGGCTATCCCGCCAAGCAACCGGGACTTGCCTTCATCTGGTCTTTGGGGCGAAACAAGAAAAACGATCAACCGCATTTTGTTGATGCGGGGGATTTTTTCAATCCAGACGATCCTGGCTACCGCATCGACGCCAAACCCGAGGAGGTAGGCGGCGGCGATGATATCAACAACTGGGACGACGGGCACAGCTATGCGTCTTTCTACAATTATAACCTCGTCTTGACTGAAGCTACGAACTCAAGCGCGTCCTGAAAGGAGCAGCCATGCAATGAAGCAGGACTCGGACAGCGACTTCGATCCCAACGACAATGCCGCACCGGGAACTCATCCGCTCGTGCTACTGGTGGTCTTTCTGGCATTGGCGGCTATCGTCGCTAACATTGTTGTGCCCAATGTCGCCCAATATGGCAAGGGACCCATGACCAAAGCCATCGGCGAGATTCAAAGCACCGAAATGGCGCTAACCAAACTCCTCGCCGATGCCCAGCAGACGAGGCCCGCGGGCCTCTTCGATGTCCCGGCCCTGCAGGAGGCCCAACGCGCCACCGCCGCCGAGCGTGGGCTCAGCGGCATGCAAGCCGCGAACGAGGTCTACGGCACCGTGTTCTACGCCCTGCTGCATCATGGCCGGAATGCCCCCACCTTCCTCGCGCAAGACCCCACGACCCGGCCCCTCGCCGAAGCGCTTGATACCGCCACCCTCCAGAAACTTGGACCCAGCTACCTCGATATCGCCGACGACCCGTGGGGCCAGCCCTACCAGATCTACCCCGGTCCATGGCCGGCCGCGCGCGGGCCGAATCCCTTTCGAACCTACCTGCAATTGGTCAATTCGGGCGATAGCTATCGCGGACCCGCGCCCGATGCCCTGACCCTCGCCATCCCCGGTGAGTACGGCCTCGAGACCGTCGGCTATCCCGCAGACCGAAACCGGATCGCCTTCATCTGGTCATACGGCGAGAACAAAAAGAACGATCAGCCACACTACGGCAACGACGCTACAACCCCAACCACACCCAAGCTCCGCTACCGCGACGACGCGGCACCCGAAGAACTCGGCGGGGGAGACGACGTCAACAACTGGGACAACACCCGAAGCTTCGAGCGCTTCTACAACTGAGAGCATGCGGAAGGGGGATGGCGAAAAAAGGGGGACAGCCACCTATTTTCTTTCACGCGCTTCGCTTCGCCAACAAACATTCCGAAGAAAATAGGTGACTGTCCCCATTTTTCGTTAAACTTATCAAGTGTGTCCGGCATCTTAGGAAAGGCAAGCCCGTGATCGGTCCCATTGACGACAGTTGGTATGAGCGGCCCGAAGGCCTGAGCGAGCGCGTTTCCTCCGGGGGCGTGGTGGTGCGGATCGCGGGCGGCGCGGTGCTGGTGGCGCTGGTCCGGGAACTCAACGACGAACTGATCGAACTGGACGGCTACGTCCTGCCCAAGGGCGGGCTCGAGCCGGGCGAATCGATCGAAGACGGCGCGGTCCGCGAGATCCGCGAGGAGATTGGCCTGACCGAAGTCACGCGCCTGGCCCCGCTCGCCACGCTCGAGCGACAGACCGAGAACAAGAGCTACTGGTCCATCAACCACTATGGTCTCTATATCACCCAGCAGATCCAAGGCGAAATTGTCGACAAGGAACACCACTTCGGCATGGACTGGTTTCCGCTTGACGATCTGCCGCCGCTTTTCTGGCCGGATGAGTCGCGAATGCTCCGCGACCAGCGCCTGCACATCTACGACCTCGCCATCGCGCACCAGAACCCGAAGGCCCGGAAGAAGTACTTCATGTAAGGGAGTCCGCCGATGACCACCGTCCCGCCGCAGCGCATGTCGCGTAGCGACACCCTCTTTCTCGGCGGCTTCGCGCTGGTCAGCGCGCTCCTGCACTTGGCGACGAATGGCCGCTACGGCATCTTCCGCGATGAACTCTACTACCTCGACTGCGCCAGCCATCTTGATTGGGGCTATGTCGATCATCCGCCCTTGTCCATCGCAGTGCTCGCGCTGACCCGCGCGCTTGTGGGGGATGGCGTGTGGTGGTTCCGGCTGCCCATCGTGCTGGTGAGCGCGGCCTGTGTGTTTCTCGGGGGCTGGCTCGTGCGCGAGTTGGGCGGGGGACGCTTCGCGCAGGCGGTCGCCTGCATCGCGTTGCTCATCGCGCCGGTGCTCGTCGTCTTCGGCGGCTTTTACTCGATGAACGTCTTCGACCTCTTCTTCTGGATCGCCGCCGTCTGCGTGCTCGCGCGAATCGTAAATACCGGCGATGCGCGCTTGTGGTTGCTCTTCGGCGTCGTGTGCGGCCTGGGCCTGCAGAACAAGCTGAGCGTGCTCTTTCTCGGTGCCGCGCTCGTGCCCGCCATGCTGCTGACGCCGCTGCGTGTTCACTTCCGGTATTGGCAGCTCTATGCCGGCGGCGCAATCGCCGGCCTCATCTTTCTGCCGCACCTCCTGTGGCAGTTCGCACACGATTGGCCCACTGCCGACTTTATCCGCAACGCGACGGAACTGAAGAACATCGACGTCGGGGTGACCGGCTTTGCGCTGGAGCAGATCCTGCTGCTGCATCCCTTCATGCTGCCAGTCTGGATTGGCGGGATCGGGTATGGGCTCTTCGCCGCATCGGCGACGAAGTACCGCATCTTCGCGCTGATATTTGTCTTCGTCTTCCTGATCCTCGCTTTCAACAACAGCAAGTCCTACTACCTCGCCCCGGCGGCGCCGATTGCCTATGCCCTCGGTGCGATCGGACTGGAGCGACTCACGGGTCCCCGGCCGGGGGTGCGCGGGGCGCTGCTGGTGGTGTTCGTGGTTGGCGGCCTGATCACGCTGCCCATGGGCCTGCCACTGCTTTCGCCCGATCGCCTGATCGACTTTCAGATCGTCCTTGGACTGAAGGCCCCGCGAATGGAAGTCTCCCATGGCAGCTCCGCCCTCGATCAACACTTCGCCGACCGCTTCGGCTGGAGAGAAATGGCTGCGAGCGTCGCCGCCGCCTACAACGATCTGCCCGAGGACGAACGTGCCACATGCGCCATTCTGGCGCAGAACTATGGCGAGGCCGGGGCCATCAACTACTTCGGTCCCGCGCTCGGCCTGCCACCCGCCATCTGCGGCCACAACAACCATTGCCTCTGGGGCCCGGGTGAAGCCGGTGGCGCCGTGGTCCTGGTGATCGAAAGTCCCGGCGCACAACCCGCGCTGGAGGAACGCTTCGAGCTCGTCGTGCGGACCACCTACAAGGGCGACCACCATTCGGCTCACCCGCAAGCTGAGAAATCTTAATAAGCACAACCAGTGGCGTAGTAATGGCTGGAGTCTCAGTGCTGCCAGAAAACTTGGATAAAGACTCCTTGATACGACCCTCGGTGTAAACGATAAGCCCGTCATCAATAAAAAGGTCCACCACATCTACAGCTGCCTGTAAAACACCGCCAGGATTATTGCGCAGGTCGAGCACGATGCCTTTTATATCGTGCTGGCTTTTTACTTTTTTTATAACCTTTTCAAGGTCGGTTCCTGTGTTGGCCTGAAACTGTG
>JAUIKJ010000155.1 GCA_030430835.1 Candidatus Hydrogenedentota bacterium | reverse complement strand
AGTCGATGACGTGGTCTGTATTCTTTCGGGCACCGTTGACTCCGAGGCCGAGCAGAAGCTCGCAGGAGAGATTGCGGGAAGCATTCAGGGGGTGCGCGAAGTCCGTAACGAGGTGCAGACCCGGCGCCCCGGCGACATGCCGCCTCCGCCGGAAGCGTCCACGCAGCCCGTCGTCCTGGAAGACATTGATCCGGTGGACGAGCCGCGGTCGTCCACATCGCCCGAGGTGGAAGAGCGGCCGCTGGAAAGCCCCTGAATTTAAGCCCCGGGGAGCCTGGCCATGGATCGCCGACAGACCCTCATCGTGGTAGGTCTCATGGTGCTTGTCGCCGTGGCGATCGTCGCCGCGGTGTACTATGTGCAGTCAATGGAACGCAGCAGCAGTTCCGGAATCGGCGCCACCGGACGCTTTACCGCCAAGTCCGGAACCTCGCGCGAGAACGCCGTTGCATTGACTTCCAGCAAGCGCGAGCATGACGCTGCGGCGCGCACGGGTACGATGGGTACCCGCGGCGGCGGCAGTCCCGGTACTGGCGTCGCCGGTGTAGAGCCTCTCCGTCCCCTGAACGACTCCACCCGCGACAAACCGCTGCAGGTGCGCTCCCTCTCCGGTGGCGATGATGAAGAGCTGAGCGCGAATGAGCGCGCCGTGCGCGAGGCGCTCAACAGCCTGGATCCCGCCCGCGCCATCGAGAAACTGGAGGCGGTGGCCGCGGAAGGCAGCGGGGACATGGCCCCCGTGCATCGGGCCCTCGGTGAACTCTACGGGCGCCTGGACCCGCCCGACCTCGCGCGCGCGCAGGCTGCTTTCGCCCGCGCTCGCGCCCTCGCCCTCACGCACGAGGACCGTCATGCCGCGGTCTTGGCCGAAGTAGAGATGCTCATTCTGCAGGGACGCGAGGATCTTGCCCGCGTAGAACTCGACACCGCGCTCGCCGGCGAAGATCTCAACACCGTGTCCGGCGTAAAACTCGGTGTCCTGCACGGGCAACTGCAGGAGCGGGCGGGCGATCTGGCCGGCGCCGAAGCCGCCTACAAGGCCGCATTCGACCGGGCGATACGCATGGACCCCGCCATCGCCGAAGAAGGCTTGCGCCTTGCGGCGCTACGCCTGGCCCAAACCTACCACGCCCAAACCCGCCACACCGAGGCAGAGGCCGTCGCGCACGCCATGCAGCGACGGCTCGATGGCGCGCCAGTCGCTACGGGGCTTCGACCAGCCCCCGCAGGTAGCGAATCCGCGCGCGAACGACAGGATCCTCCTGGGCCGCCGGCTCCTGTGCAAGCCCCACCGGCCGAAGAAACACCAGCCCCGTAGCCGTTCGAAGACCCAGCGCCGCCGCGCCGTCCCTGGAGAGCGGCTCGCGAAACGCGAGCGCCACGATCGGCTCCGGACTTTCATAGACAAAGGCCGGCGTCTTTGCCAAGGCCTCGTCCGACCAGAGCCAGACCGCATAGCTGTTGGGGCTGGTTGCGCAACCAAAGTCGTCGAAGCCATCGCCGTTGAAATCCATCATTGCCACGTGCGCGACGACATCGGGCGCCGCGCTGAAAAAACGGGCGATCGGGGTCTGGATTCGCAGGCCGCCGGCGCTGTGCGGCGAGAAGCTCGATGCCGCCGGGTCAAAGACATGCAGCGAAACGTCTACCGGCCAACTGCCGGCGGACAGCGCACGGCTTAACGCGTTTATGGTAGGTGCCGGCTTCTGCGTGCGCCAGAGGACCAGATCCGTGAATCCGTCACCGTTAAAGTCCGGCGGGAGTCCGGATTGCCATAGCGGCAGCCCCGGATAACGGCGCACCGGACCCAAGCGAAAGTCGGCGTCACCCGCCTGATTTCTGCGACGCACCACGATATGGGTTTCCCCAGTCTCCGCGCCCTGCACCGCAAGGTGCGCGCGCTCGCCGGAGGCCGGCGACGCTGTGCTCAATGCGAACCAGGGCCACTGTTCCGGTGAGGCCTGCGCCACGTCGCGCAGGCGGTATGGACCGGCGGACAGGCTGGGGGAGGCGCCGGTCTCCGGCCCGGTGCCCGGGATGCGTCCGGGCTGCCAGGCATGCTCAAAGCGGATTTCCATGGCGTCGCCGGGCGCAAGGCTGGAAGGTGAGACGACCCATGCATCGAAGCTGGGCGCCGCGGCCACGGCCGCGGATGCGGGCGATGACAGCCGAGTCCCATCGAGTGCGTAACGCGCCACGCCACCGGGTTCCGGGATCGCTACCTGAACGCGGCCGTCTTCACGCAGGCACATAACATGCAGGAAGGGCGGCGCATGAAACCCGGGGGGATGGGCCGCAAGACGAAAGAGCGTCTGTGCCTGACCAGCCGATTCTCCAACCAGCGCATAGCGCACCACGTCTTTGCCAGACAGCACGATCACTTCGAGGAAACCGTCGTTATCCAGATCAAAGAGGTCGACGGCCGTCGTCTCCGGCGGCAGTTCGATCGGAAGCATGGCGCTGACGAGGCCATCGTCGAAGAACTTAAGCGTGCTTCCATCGAGCACGAACAAGTCGGCGACGTCGTCACCGTCCGCACCCGCGATAAAGGTCCGTGCCTCCGGCACGCTCAGCGGAATCGTGTGGACGTCGAAGAGCGGCGCGGCCACCACCAGACACGAGAACAGCACGGCCGCCATCATCGTAGAAACTCCGGCGCGAACACGACCGTCGCCGCTGGCATCGGCCTGGCCGGATCCCAGCGTAGCCAGTCATCCTTGCCGTCGCCGTTGATGTCCACCCATGTGGATTCCAACTCGGGGGCGATCTCAAGCACGGTATCCGGGTTCTGCGGAAAGGCGCCATCCGTGGACAGATAGATAGAGATCGCGTCGGGTGCGCTGCGCACGCTCAGGTCCCGGGCGCCATCGCCATTCAAGTCGCCGGAAACCTGATAGAGACTGCCGGCGGTATAACGAGAACGCTGCGCACTGCTCCGGGCTGGCGGCGCATCAAAATCGATGGCGACCGCTATATCCATACCCGGCGTGGACTCGAATTCCCCCGCGTCCTGCCGGTACACCTCGATGCGAAGGCGCAGCTTCGTACTGGAAAGGTATTGGCTGAGTGCATCGCGCGCACCGCGGTCAAAGATATCGGGCTCGTCCGTGACCCAATCCTGGTCGCCATCACCGTCGATGTCCACGAAACTGACCCGTGTGCCGCCGCGTTGCAAGGCGCGGCTACGGCGCACACTGAAGGTCTCCCCGCCATCCAGGCTGGCCCAGGTCTCCAGGATAGGTACCGGTAACACACTCGATGCCGCCTCGGTCCAGTGGCTACCGGCAAAATGGATTGCGGTGCCGGGGTTGAGTCGGCACGGCTGTACAAATTCAGGCACGGGTGGAAAGCGCACGGCAGACCAGGGGGTAGCCTTGTTGCCGCTCCAGACCGAGGAGGTGTAACGGGCCTGCCCCGATGGTAGGGGGTCGCGCGTCAATACGATCGCGGCGTCCCCGTCCAGCAAGACACGGTAGCGTCCCTGCCGCGCGGGTGAAAGGAGATGCCGCGATTCTGGCGGCCAGACATGCTGGTCTCGTGCCGGCTCCTGCGCGGGGGGCGGCCATTGGCCCACCGGCTCCGTTGCGCGGTAGGCGCCGTCGTCATCCAGTCCGATGATCCAGAGGCCCTGCACATCCGCCCAGATGATCTCGGGGATGGCATCGCCATCCACGCTGTAGAGAAAGAATTCGTGCGTGGGGGCATCGGGCGGTGTCAGGGCGGCCAGCGGTGCGCAATCGACCGGCCATTGTTTGCCGGCGATCCATCCGTCCGCCTCGAGGCGGAAGGCCGACAGGCTGCGCGGCGACAAGACATAGAGCATGCCGCGCCAGGTATCGAAACGCAGCGCGTCCGCGACCACCGGATAAGGGAGAAGGGGACGATCCGCGTAGGGCGCGCGCGCGATGCCCTGCTCAAAGAGCAAGACCGCGCCCGCGTCGCCGCCGAGATCGGCGCGTACAGCGTTGATGCTTGGTACCCCGGCCACGCCCGCCGGCGGGATCACGCGCAGGCCCTCAATGGAGATTGGCGCCGCCACACAAAGCAATACCGCCAGGATCGCCATCATCCCGAGAGGTTCCGCCGATTTGTCAGGAACACCGCACCATAGGCGAAGAGCAGGAAACTGCCTAGCGATACGGCGAGCGATTGCAGCGGCATCGGCCACCATGCGCCGTGGCCGCCCTCGATCTGATCCCGATAGGGCTGGAGCGCCAACTCGAGGTACGAGGTAAACACATAGGCGTCGACGCCCAGCGGATACTTGATCGCGTCGATCAGGAGCCAGCCACCGACTGCGATACCGATGGCGCCCGCGGGGTTGCGCGTCGCACTGGACACGAACAGCCCCCAGGCGCAAAGTGCCGCCAGCGGGGCGAGCCCCGCGGCCATGCCCAGCATATAGCTTTGCAGAAGGTCCTCGTGGCTGTAGAGCGTCACGCCGCCGAAGCTTACTCCCGTGCGATCACCCAGGGCATAGAGCAGGCCCCAACTGAGCACCACGGTGATGACCACGAGAAAGAGCATGTAGCTCATGCCCAGCAGGAGCTTGGCGACAACGTATTCCGCGCGGCGAATCGGGCGCACGAGCACCGCACGAATCGCGCCCGAAGCCAATTCGGAGGAAAGCAGGTTGGCGTTAAACAGTAGAATCGCGAAGAGCCCCAGGGTATGCAGGGCCAGTGCCGTGGCCTGTGCGGGGTAGGCGTAGTCGCCATGGTTGTCCCGTTGCAGCGGGGCAAGCCACAGCGCGCCCAGCACCCCCGCCAAGACCAGCGCCACACCGGCCCAGGTACTCCACTGGCGGATGGTCTTCTCCATCTCTACCCCATAGGCGGCCACAATGCGGCGCATCATGACGCGTCCTCGCCGGGGCCGGTATTGAGGGTCTTCAAGAAATACTCCTGCAGCGTGCGCCGCTTGGGTACGACGCCATCGAGGTGGTAGCCTGCACCGAGCAGAAACTGCATCAACTGCTGCGGCTGCGCATCACGCAGCCGGACGTGTACCCGGCCCTTGCGCGCTTCCGCCGACACCACCCAGGCCTGTTCGGTCAGGCGCTTCGCTGCGCCCTCCGCACCCTCCAGAAGCACTTCGACCTGACTCGTGTCGTAGGCCAGAAGATCCTCGGTACGCTCACAGGCCACCAGCCGGCCCTCGTTCAGGACCGCCACCCGGTCGCAGAGGCTTTCCACCTCAAACATCTGGTGACTCGAAAACAGGATGGTCACCTTCGCCTCGTCTGCGATCCGTCGCAGCATCCGGAGTATCTCTTGCGCCGACTCGACATCGAGACCGGATGCCGGCTCATCCAGAATGAGCAGTTCCGGTTCGGTGAGCATGGCCTGTGCGAGGCCCAGACGTTGTCGGAGTCCCTGTGAAAGGTGACCGGCCTTCTTGTCGCCATAGCGCAACAGCCCGGCCAGATCCAGCGCACGGTCCACGTTGACCTCACGCCGGGCGAGCCGCGCCTGTAACTTCAGGTTCCGGCGTGCACTGAGGTAGTCGAAGAAGACTGGCCGCTCCACCAGTACCCCTACACGCCGCGCGATGGACAGGAAATGCTTCTGGAGGTTTTTTCCGAAGATCGAGACCGTGCCGGAATCGGGATGCACGAGGCCTGCAAGCATGTAAAGCGTCGTGCTCTTACCCGCGCCGTTGGGGCCCAGCAGGCCGAAGACCTCCCCGCGTTCAACCTCAAGCGAAAGGCCCCCCACGGCAACAGAGGAACCGTAGGTCTTTGTTACGTGCTTGAGGGAAATACAGGCCGCCATCGCCATAGCCTAGCATGCGCGCCCGTGTCGATGCGCTACCGCAGCCTTATCGCAACAGCAACGCCGGCACCTTCGAGGAACGCAGCAGGTCCGACGTCTTGCTCCCAAAGAAAAGACTGCGCAACGGGGAGTGGGCATAGGCACCCATAATTATCAGGTCGATCCCTTCGTCCTGTACGAAGTTTGCGATGATGCTCTCCGCGTCGCCTGGCGTCAGCGTCGCCGGCGCGTCGAAGCCCGCGCGCTCCAGGGTGGTCTTGGCCCACGCCAGTTTCTTCTCGCTGTCGGGTCGTTTCTTGCCCGACATCAGCAGGTGTACCGGCAGACCCCGGAAGAGTGGACTCTCCGCGACCATTTCCACGCCACGGCGCGTCACTGCACCGCCATCAAAGGCAATCATCACGCGGCGGGGCTCGGTAAAGCCTTCCGTTACCGCGAGAATCGGCTTGCGCAGCGCCCGCACCACACTCTCGACATTGCGGCCAAGATCGCGCTGGGTCGTTTCCGCGGATTCCCCGCGGCGTCCGAGCACGAAGAGCTTCACGTCGCCCTGCTGTTCCACCAGCGTATCTTCAAGGCCGCCATGGCGTTGGCGTACATCCGGCGCTTCGACCCCCGCGGCGATCGCGCGCTCACGCAGGCGGTTCAGAAAAATACGCCCGGCCTCGCGGGCACTCTTGCTCCGGGCCTCATCGGCTTCGGAAAGCGTGTCGAGCAGATGCTCCTGCGCGTCCATGCCAATCGTGCCACTGTGATCCGCCCCAATCGCCACCTCGGGGTGACGGTCGAGAATGTGCAAAAACTCCAGCGGCGCGTTCATCCGCCGCGCCGCCCAGGCCGCATAGTCCGCCACGTAGTCGGCGAAATGCGACTGGTCCACACAGGCCAGCACCTTCTCTTTTTGCTTGATTGTTGCGTGCATCTTCTCTAGTGGCCCATCAGTTGTTCGACCGCGTCCGGCTTGTCGTGTACCGCGAAGCGGTCGACCATCGTGGCACTGGCTTCATTCAGGCCGATAACCTCGACCTCGGTCCCTTCACGGCGAAACTTCGTGACCACCTTGTCGAGCGCGCTCACCGCGGTGATGTCCCAGAAGTGCGCGCGGCTTACGTCGATGCGGACCTTGTAGATCACTTCCTTGAAGTCGAAGGAGTTGACGAAGCGTTCGGAGGATGCAAAGAACACCTGGCCAATAACTTTATAGGAGCGCACCCGGCCCTCGTCCTCGGACATCGATCCGACGTAGAGCACCTTG
>JAUIKJ010000154.1 GCA_030430835.1 Candidatus Hydrogenedentota bacterium | reverse complement strand
GTGCACATGCCCGGTACTGCAGCCAATACCTACGGGCCGCTGCGGAGGATGGCACGCGCCGGACTCGCTTATCCGGGGCAAGCCCACCACACGGATGTCCACCTCGCCCTTCGCACGCTGGGAAAGCTGCTCGACTAGTGGATTCTTCTCGAGTGCGGGGTCTTGAATCCGCACGGCGAGCGCGTAGTCGCCCTCACCGCGTGGTGCAACACCCAGCCCGATGGACGGCGGCACATTCGAGTGCATAACTCGGGCGTACATCCGCGTCCAAATCGACTCGGCCGCCCGCGGCATGAACTCCGCCGACAAAATCGCCTTGAGCTCCAGGACGGAATCGAGATTCATGGCGCCTCCTGTTGATGCATAATAGACACCTTAACACAACAGAAGGGAATCCAATAAGCTACGCCGCCAGCCGGCCCTCGGGGTCTTGCTGGTAGAACGCCTGGAGGAGGCGGTAGAGATCGTTGTGGTGTTCGTGGAGTTCGGCGGGGCGCTCGAAGAACATCTCGGTGAGGACGGCGAAGAACTCGGCGGGGTTGGTGGCGCCGTAGGGATCGATGCGGGTCTTGCGGCGGCGCTTGACGCGACTGACGTGTTCGGCGAATTCCTCGTGCATGATGCGGTACCAGCTCTGCTCGAGGCGCGGGTTGAAGGGCATGGGCCAGCCGTCCGCGGTGCCGTCGGCCTGATCGAGCTGGTGCGCGAATTCGTGCAGCACGACATTGCGGCCATCGAGGGTCTTCGCGCCGCCCTCGGCGTCGTGCCAGGAGAGCACGACCACGCCGCGATCCCACGATTCGCCGAGGCGGGACGATTCGGTCTCTTCGATCACGCCGCCACCGACGTGCCGGTGTTGCGGCGAGCGAAAGACTTCGGGATAGACGAGTATGGTCTTGAGGCGCGGGAAGTAGTCCGAATCGAGATTGAGCAGCAAGAGCGCCGCCTGCGCCGCGATCAGGTGGCGCATGTCGTCCGTCACTTCCAGGCCATCGCAGCCCTCGAAGGGTTTCTCGTTGAGCAGCACGTGGATGTGCCCATGCAGCGTGGCGCGATCTTCCGCGCTCAGGGTGCGGTAGAGTGCGACGTGCTCGTGCAACCACGCGGCGCGCTCTTCCGGGTAGGGCTCCGCGCGGCGTTTCGCGCGGTTTCGTTCCTCGAACCAGCCGAGCACGCGGTGACGCCTAAAAGTCGATCGCGTCGAAACCGGGGATACAGGAATCGAGCGGGACCGTTTCGAGGTGGGTCGCGCCGGCGGCGGCGAGTTCGTAGCGTACCTTGGCCAGTGGCAGTTTCGGGTTGCAGGTGTCCATCTGCACGCTGAATTCCGTGAAGGACACCCCCTCGTTCATGGTCGGCTCGTCCGCGAAGAGGTTGTTGTCTTCGAGGTACTGAATGATCGCGGGCACGGCGTCCTTCTTCGCGTTGAAGAGCAGGAGCACCTTGTTCTCGGCGAAGATCGCGCCGTAGAGATTCAGCAGCAGCATCCGCGCGAGTTCGTATTTCTCTGGATTCTGCTTCAGCTTGGAACTCGCCCAGATACAGGTCTCCGAGCGCATGAAGTCTTCGCCGATCTGCAGGCCATAGTTGCGCAGCGCGCTGCCGCTCTGCGTGATTTCCATGCCGAAGTCGACGCCTTCGTTGACCACCTTTGCCTCGGTCTTGCCCCAGGCCTCGTAGATCACGATGCCCTTGTCCACCTGCGGCGGCGTGCGGTATTTCTGCACGGAGAAGTCGCCGTGCGAATCGGCGAAGCCAAGCTTCTCGATCTTCTTCTTAAACCAGTCCAGCGCGAGGTAGGGCATCTCCGAGACCATCGACACCAGCGGCTTCTTCTTCAGCAGCTCCGTGAGCCAGGCGTCGAAGTCCTGTCCGGATGCGAGGGGATTGCAGATGATGACGATGCGCACGCCGCCACGGCCGAGCGAGAGCACCTGCTCAATGGCGATCTCCTGATTGTAGGCGTACTTGTATTCGAGGACGCGTTCCTGCATCCAGTCCATCCCGCCGATGGCGATGTCGATCTCGCCCAGCGCCAACTGTGAGCCGAATTCCTGGGGGCGTCCGTCCCAGCCCATGAGCATGCCGTGCAAGGGGAAGTGCGTGGGGCCGCCCTGATCATAGCCCTTCGTGGGGAAGCCCGCGGACTTTAGGAGTTGCACCAGGTTTCCGCCGCGCTTCGGATCGGCCAGCGATCCGGCGGGCATGCCAATAACCAGTTTCGTGTCGCTCATGAGACTCTCGCTTTGCTAGAGGTCGGCTTCCGGCACCGGCGCGTCTTCCCCCGCGAGGCCGCGCAGGAGATAGCCGATGGAAAAGGGATAGAAGCCGAGGGTGAATATGATGCGGTCGGGATGCCAGGGTAGATCCAGCCACGCAGGGCTAACCACACTCTGCACATAATAGGCCAACGCCGCGGCGATAAGTATAGCGAGCGCCGAGAAGGCCTTTCCAGCCACAGACCAATACCGCAGGCCCGGACGCGGGCGGCGTTCGAGGAAATAGCCGAGGCCGAAGGTCAGCAGGCCAATCCAGAAGGCGCCCGATTCCATGCGCTCGAAGAACCAGGACCAGTTGCCGACATGATAGGGGTCGCGGCCGAAGTTCGGATCGAAAAGAAAGAGCGAACCGAAGACCCCGGCCAGCAGCAGCAGTGGTCCGGCGAACTGGAGGCGGCGCACACGCGAGGTCTGCCGGCGCAGACGCAGCACGGCACCGATCATCAGTAGCAGCCACGGCAGGTGGGTCAAGGTAATCAGAAGGTAATAGGTAAACACGCTTCGTTCCGCTTAGAGGATTTGCCGGAAGAGCATATAGCCTTCGGCGGCGGCAACGGAAATTTCACTGCCGCGCAGGCGCGCCGCGTATTCCACGTTCTGCAGGCTGGAGTGGTGCAGGGGATCGCGCATCTGCGAGGCGTGCAGGCCCAGCGCGTGGAGCTTCTGCTCCAGGTAGTCCGAGATGTCCACGTAGAAATTCATGTGGATCTTCTCGTGCTCCAGGCTCCAGAAGAGGGAGGTGTTGTTGTAGCCGAGGACCAGCGGCTGGATCGGTTTGATCTTCGGCACGCCCGGGCGTAGCGCCGTAAAGGCGGCACGGAAGACCGCTTCGTGATCCTGGTTGTAGGACGACACCGGAATCGCGACCATCGTCGGCTGGAGCTTGTCGAGTGCCAGCTTGGCGTCGCGCTCAAACTGGCTGATCAATTCCCGGCGGGGGATCGTGTCGAGACGGAGGTGCGATTCCGCGTCGCGGTAGAGGAACTCGTAGTCATCTACCTTGAGATACTCCATCACCGCCTTAAACTCTTCCTCGCGCGTGTCGCCGGTGACCTGCGCCTCCTTGCCGTCGTAATGCTTCAGGGTGCCGACCGAGACGCAGATGACGTAGACCTCGCCACCGAGATCCTTGATGCGCGCCATCGTGCCCGCGCAGCCGAAGCTCTCGTCGTCCGCGTGTGGCGAGATCACCAGCAGCCGCTGTTTCGACAGGAACTCATCCGCGGCGGTCTGTGGGGTCTTCATCCAGCAAATCCTCGTAGAGCGCCTCTATCTGGCGCACCATGTTCTCCAGTCCGTAGTGCGGCACGACCTTTGCCCGCGCCGCCGCGCCCATACGCACGCGACCCTCGGCGTCTTCGGCGAAGCCCGCAATCGCGTCGGCGAGCGCGCGCGGATCCTGCGCGGGCACCAATTGCCCGGTGACGCCATCGTCCACCACATCCGGCAATCCGCCGACCCGAGACGCCACGACCGGCGTGCCCGCCGCGCCGGCTTCCAGCACCACGCGGCCCATGCCCTCGTTGATCGAGGGCACCACCAGCAGATCGAAGGCCGCCATGAGCATCGGCACATCGCCGCGCCGCCCGAGAAAACGAAAGCGATCACCCAGTGGCGCCGCGTCCCGTGTCAGGGAATCCGCCAGCGCGCCATCGCCCGCGTGAAAAAACAGCATCTCCGGTAAGCGATCCCCGAGTTGCCGCGCCGCTTCGACAAAATACGTGAATCCCTTGATCCGTTCAAGACGTCCCACGCCGCCCACGGCGATCGCGCCGGGCGGAATATTGAGCGCTTCGCGGGTGGCATCGCGCTGTGCGCGGGCGGTTTCGTAGGGGGCGAGGTCGATGCCGCTGAAGATGACGCGATACTGTTCGCGCCGGCCGATGCCGAGCGCGAGATGCTCCTCGATCCCGCCGGCCGTCAACTCGATGATGCGATCCGTGCGGCGCGCGGCGTAGCGTTCCATCGCCACGAAGGCGGCCGTGACCGGCGCGGAAAAATATCCCTGAAAGATGTTGCCGTGCGGCGTGTGTACAATGTGCGGCACCCCCGCGCGCGAAGCCGCAATCCGGCCAATGATGCCGGCCTTCGAGGTGTGCGTATGGACGATGTCGTAGCGGCGCTCGCGAAAGCGGTGGATCAGGTTCCAGCGCGCCTTCAGATCGTTGATGAGTGATGGCATCCGGACGAGCGTCTCTTCGCGGTGGATCGGAATGCCCGCCGCGCGTACCGCGTTCTCGATGTGTCCCTCCGCGCCGGTGGGTGGTCCGGCGATCAGGTCGACTTCATAGCGATCGCGATCCGCGAGGCGCACGGTGTGGAAGGTATTCTCCTGTGCGCCGCCGGCGCTGAGCCGCGTGATGACATGTGCGATGCGCGCCTTCCTCATGACGCCGCCTCCATTACCTTCTCCGCGAAAACCCGCCAGTTCAGTTCCGTCTCGACCCGCGCGCGCCCGGCCTCGCCGAATTGCCGCGCCTCGGCGGGATGGTCCAGCAGGCGGATCATCGCCTGCGCCAGCGCATGCGGATCCGCGGGCGGCACCAGCAGCCCGGTGTTTTCGTGGAGTACGGCGTCTGGCGCGCCGCCCGCATTGCCGGCGATGACCGGCTTGCCGTAGGCGGCGGCTTCCGCGTAGACCAGACCGAAGCCCTCGACCTGACCACCCGCATCCTCGCCCGCGGGCAGCGCGAAAAAACTGCAGGCGGCATAGAGCGCGGCGCTTTCATCGTCGTCGACATAGCCGGGGCAATGCACCTGACTCTCGATGCCCAGCGCCTTTGCTTTTTCGAGGCAGCGATCCCGCATCGGTCCGCGTCCCGCCATGATGAGGTGCGTGCGTGGATGATACTCCAACACTTCGGGCAGCGCCTCGACCAGGGTCAGGTGGCCCTTTCGCGGGATGAAGCGTCCCACAGAGTACACGAGGGGCGCGTCGTCCACACCATGGTGCGCGCACACCGCCGCGATAGTCGTCTCTTCGATTGGTCTCGCGCGTGATGCGCCCGGATGGACGATCCGGATTCGGTCTTCCGATACGCCAAAGCGCACGAGGTTCTCCGCGGTGTAGTTGCTGATTGCGATCGTTGCCACGGCGTTGCGGTAGATGTTGCGATAGAGTTGTGCCGCCGGGAAGACCCCCTGAAACTTGAGAAACTCATAGGCATAGCCGAAGGCAAGGTAGGGGGTTCCTAGTCGTGCATGCGCGACGCGCGCGAGGACCCCGCCGTAGCCGATGTTGGTCGCGAGCACAAGTTCGCTATCCTTTACTCGGGGCCAGGCACAACGCATGAAGGGTACGATACGTCGCCAGCCGCGGTCGTAGCCGGGAAAGCGAATGACCCTGACCGGCTCCGCCGCGTCGAAGGCTGCCATATCCGGGAAGTGCGGCGCGACTACCGTGACCTCGTGACCCATGGCGGCGAGCGCCCGGGCCAGCTCGCGCGATAGGGTCCCGATGCCGCCTTCTATGGGCGGATAATCGACGGTGGGCAGCAGAATCCGCATTACGGCACTGGTGCCCCGGCGGCACAATATTGTAAGCTACACGGCATCAAGGAGTTCCGGAGTGTATTACTGCGGGTTCACGGGGAGACGCCCCGCGCCGCCAAGGAGATAGTACCCGTCCCTCAGGAAGCCCCGCAACGCGGCCGCTGAAATCCGGCTAACCCTTGATCCCGCCCGCGCTTATGTGCTACGCTTCCCAATCTGTCCGGGTGAGTCCGGTCCATATGCGGGGACCGGCAGTAGGCAACAACGTAGTTTTTTCGAGCGCTACCCTTATGTTTGGACGTTTACAAAGCAAGATGGATCATGCATTGGCACGGGTCCGCCGCGCAGCGCCCCTCACGCACATCGAAGTGCAGGCCTGCCTGCGGGATCTCCGCGTGCTGCTGCTCGAGATTGAAGTGCGGGGCAGCGACGTGGACGCCTGCTTTGATCGCCTGCTTGCTGAAATCGCCGATTCCAAGGCGATGCTGCTGTCTGACGCCGGAGCGCGCGTAGCCGTCTTGATTCACCGCGCGCTAATGTCAGATTCCGCCGTAGGCGGTGCAATCACAAACCTTGATCGCGAGATGCCTCCGATGCCCGCAACGAAGTCCAGCGCGTCGCGTTGGGACTTTAAGGAACTGGATAACCAGCTCGGCAAGAAGAACGAATCCTCCACGGCCTTCCGTTTCGTCCGGCCTACGCCGGAACGCAATCCCTCGAAGCGCCTGGATTTGCGCCATCGCACGCCCTTCGTCGATGGTGCCAAGCCCGAAGATACCGACACCCGCTACCGCAATCTTGACCGCGCCACGGTGGATCGTTTCGTCCGTGATCTCGGTAAGGGCTTCCCCGATTTCGGTCCCGAACCCCCCACCGGCGGCCAGCCCGCACGAATCTAAGCGCACCCGTCATGTTCGAATCCCTGTCACAAAAGCTTGAATCCGCGTTTAAAAATCTGCGCGGACAGGGCCGTCTGACCGAAGCCAACATGAAGGAGGGCTTGCAGCAGATTCGCCTTGCGCTGCTCGAAGCCGACGTCAACTACAAGGTCGTCAAGAAATTCATCACCGACGTGCAGGAACGCGCCGTCGGCCAGGAAGTGCTCAAGAGCGTTCACCCCGCCCAGCAGATCGTCAAGATTGTTCACGACGAACTGGTCAAGATCATGGGCGAGAAGAATGCGCCGTTGCGCGCCGCGGACAAGCCGCCCACGATCATCATGATGGTCGGCCTGCAGGGGCAGGGCAAGACGACCACCTGCGGCA
>JAUIKJ010000153.1 GCA_030430835.1 Candidatus Hydrogenedentota bacterium | reverse complement strand
CGCATGCACCGCGTCCCGAAGCTCGTAAGTCTCTGTCACCATGGGACGTACCTCGACATTGCCCAGAGACAGCGCCTCAAGTGCCGGCCGAAAGGGGCCGCAGCGGGAGCCCACGATGCGGACCTCGTCGATGACCGGGGCGCTCAGCGCGAGCGCGGTCGGATGGGCCACAGTGGTCTTGAGGACGATGGTGCCTTCGGGCCGGACCAGTTCCATGGCGCGGGTGAAACCCTCATAGGAGCCCGTGGCCTCCACCACGATGTCCGCCCCACGCTCGATCGGATCCGAGGCGAGTGCCGTCCCGATCCCCAGGCGTTTTAAGAGTTCCAGTTTCCACGGATGTTTCCCGACGCACACCAGGTTCTTGCTCGACAGCCACAGCACCTGTGCGATCAGTTGGCCCAGTTTGCCGTCGCCGAGCACAATGATCCGATCCTGGGAACCGACCTCAATCTGTTCCGGGATCCGAAAGGCGGCCGCGGCGGGCTCCGCGAATACAGCGACATCGTCGCGCACGGAGGATGGCGCCAGGTGCAGGTTTTCTTCGGGCAGGGTGAGGTACTCAGCGAAGGCGCCGGGACGATTGAGAATGCCCAGCACGCTTCGGTTCAGGCAGTGGCTGGGCATCTCGAGCTGGCAGTATTGGCATTTGTGACAGACGCAGTTGATCTCGCCCACCACGCGCTTGCCCACGAGATAATTGTTCCCGGCCTGCTCGACAATGCCGACGAACTCGTGGCCGAGAATGCCCGTGTAGTTCATGTAGCCACGCGTAAGCTCGAGATCGGTGTTGCAGATTCCCGCCGTAAGCACCTTGATCAAGGCTTCGCCAGGCGCGGGCCGGGGCACCGGCACGTCCTCAACCCGCAGTTCCCCATCCAATACCAAAGCGCGCATGCTATCCCCCAACCTTGATTGTTCCCCGCGCGCCAGCGCGGCTCGCGGCGCCCAATTCAACACATGCACGCGGGCCAATGCAAGGATCGACGAAATTCGGGGCTATACCGGTGCGCTGCGATCATCCAGTTTGATGATACGCGTGGCGGCATCTTCCTTGACGGTTGACTTGGTGTCGAGATGATAGCGAATAACCTGCACGGTGTTCGTGTGGTTGCCGTGGATCGCCCGGTCCATTGCGGATTGCCCCTTGTAAAGGAGCCCCGGATCCGCACCGGCATCGAGCAGCATCTGCACGAGCGCGGTGGCACCCCGGCCCGCGGCATGGTGCAGCGCGGTTTTTCCCCGCTTGTTGGCGCGGTTTGGATCCGCACCGTGTTCAATCAGCAACGTCAACATTTTCGGATTGAGATTGATCGTGGCCAGATGCACCGGTGCCCAGCCCCATTCCTCCGATTGAAAATTCACCAGTTCCGGGCGCAGGCGCAACAACGAAGCGGTGGCGTCAAGATCATTCGCATGCACCAGGTCCAGGATGCTCCGGTCGCGCGGCGCCTCCGTTGCACCGTGTTCCCGCAGCAATGCGACAAGGCGCGCATTGCCACTGTTCACTGCAACATCCAGCGGCGAACGTCCGCCGGGCACTGCACGGTTAGGGTCGGCACCGGCGTCGAGCAGCAATGTCGTCAGTTCCATGGACTGCCGGATCAGGGCGAGCAGGAGCGGTGAGGCACCGGAATGGGTGGCCGCATCCAGCGCCGCACCTGCGGCGATGAGCATGCGCGCGATCTCCGGGTCCCCCTTCTTGATGGCGACCATCAGCGGCGTGCGGCCCTCGTGATCGGCACGGTCGGCTAGCGCCCCGGCCTTGAGCAGGTACTTGACCACCTCGACGCGGCCCTCTTCGGTGGCGAGGTAGATGACGTTGCGATCCTGTACGGTCACTTCGTGAATGTCTGCGCCGCGCTCCACGAGCAGGTGCACCAGATCCAAGTGGCCGCGAAAGGCCGCAATCAGCAGCGGGGTCGCCCCCTTGAGGGTGCGGGCATTCACGGGGGCGTCGTGATCCAACAGGACGCGCGCGACATCGGTATGCCCTTCCTGGGCGGCCCAGAACAGCGGCGTATCGCCGCGTTTCGATACGGCATCCACCCGGGCGCCCAGACGAATCAGTGTTTCGACGGCATCAAGGCCACCCTGCCTGGCTACATGAAAGAGCGGCGTAACGCCCTTGTCATCTGCGGCGTTGGGATCGGCGCCCTTCTCGATCTGCTTGAGCAAATGGGCCACGTCGTCCGATGGGTGGCCCGGCCCCTTGGGCATCCCTGGAATTCCCTTCATCATGCACTGCACCTCAACGGTATCCGCGCCTAGTCCGGCGGGCGCATGGTTCGCGCCAGCCCCATGATCCCGGCTATTATGCAGAATATCGCGAAAACTGAAATGAGTCAACCGCTCCTCGCACCGTCGTCCGTCGTGGCGCCGCCCTGCCGAAGACGCGGACTAAAGTGAGTCCGAGATGAACAATGAAGAGATTACGGCGGCGCTGCGGGCACTGTTGCCGGAGGGCCTTGAGGCCGAACTGCCGCCGCCGGTGATCGTGGAACTCGGCCTCTACTTTACGGACTACCTGCCCGGCACCGCCATGACCGCGCGTTGTCCTGCGGCGCGCAAGACAACGGGCCCCTTCGGCATTGTTCAGGGCGGGATACTGGGCGTCGCACTCGATGCGGTCTATGGCACACTCGCCTACCTTGAGATGAAGCAGCCCTGTGTGAGCATTTCGATGGACCTGAATTTCGTGCGCCCATTGCCGGGTGATGGGCAGGAGTTCGAGATTCGCACGGGCGTACAGGAGACCACGCGCAACTTCATCCTCATGGATGGCCGAATCACGAACCAGGCAGGTAAAACGATTGCGCGGTCGACAACGACGATGAAACTGATGGGCTAGGCCCGTCTTCCGGCGAGGTCCTGGTTGATCTTCGTCTCCCGGCGGATGAGTTCCCGCCGGATACGACCCAGGGTAAACATCGGAAACAAGCGAATCAGCCGGTAGATGATCTTCGCTTCCTTGCCGAAGACAATGTGCAGGTGCCCGTCCGCGGCTTGATCCAGCGCCTGTCGGGCCACCTGATCCGCAGTGTAGGGCGCATTCACCAACATGTATTTCGCCTGCTCGGCTTCCGGTCCACGCGCGCCTTCGTGCAGGTTGGTCCGGAAAAACTCAGGCATGACCACCGCGACCCGGATCCCGTCCGGGTGCAACTCGTTGTACAGCACCTCGGAGAACATCTTCACGGCGGCCTTCGCGCTGCAATACGCCGTCATCTTCGGCACCGGCGAGAAGGCCGCGGCGCTCGCGGTGTTCAGTAGCATCCCGGACTGCTGCGCCTTGAGTTGCGGCAGGAAGAGATGGCAGCCATTGACCACCCCCATGAAATTGATGCCCATGAGCCAGTCCCAGTCTTCGAGGCTATACGCGCCCAAGGCACCCCCACCCGCGACGCCGGCATTGTTAACCACCAAGTCCACACCGCCGGCCTGTGCGAGAAAATCCTCAATGGCCGCGGCATAGGCCGCGCGATCCCGCACATCGAAGCAGAAGGTCAGCGGGCTCCCCCCGGCGGCGCGAATCTTCTCGGCGGCCTGTGCCAGACTTTCCTGCCGCAGATCCGTGATGCCGATGGTCCAGCCATCGGCGGCGAGCAGGAGGGCATAGGCTTCGCCCAGGCCGGATCCCCCGCCGGTTATGAAAGCCCGCTTCTTCGGATATTGCGTAGTGAGTTTCAACATGCCAAGCCACCCTTCCCTTTTTATGCCCCGGCATTATCCGATGCCCGGCGAAGGAGCGCAAGCCCGGACCCTGCTGCCTTTGCTATAGTGACCGGGAATGCAACGAGGACCCTGGCATGCGCGCTGAAATCCTGATGATTGGCACGGAACTGCTGATCGGACAGATCAACGATACAAACGCGACACACATCGCGCAGGTACTGGCAGAGAACGGCATCAACCTCTACCAGAAGACGACGGTGGGCGACAATCGGGAGCGCATCATGGCGGCGCTCGACGGCGCGCTGACACGGTCGGGCGTGGTGCTGTGCAGCGGCGGGCTTGGTCCGACCGAGGACGACATCACGCGCGAGTGCATTGCGGAACTGCTGGGACGCCCCATGGAGTTCCGGCAGGAGCTATGGGACACCGTGCTTGAGCGCTTCATGCACGTGCGCATACACATCACGGAGAACAACAAGAAGCAGGCCACCCTGCCTGCCGGCGCAATCGCAATCGACAACCCGCGCGGCACGGCCCCTGGACTCATTGTGGAAGATCCCCGGGGCATCATCATCTGCATGCCGGGCGTGCCGCACGAACTGAAGGCTATGCTCCGCGACGACGTGATGCCCTACCTGCGCCGTCACTTCGACATGTCTGGCGTGTTGCACTACCGCGTCCTGAAAGTCTGCGGAATGGGCGAGTCCCGCGTGGATGCACTGATTCAGGATCTGATCGCACAACACGACAACCCGAAGATCGGGTTGCTGGCGAGTCCGGACGCCGTGCGCATTCGCATCTCGGCACGCGCGGCGAACGTGGACGCGGCCGAGGCGCTGATCGCACCGGTGGCCGAAGCGATCGAAGAACGCCTCCCGGGCGGCATCATGGGCCGGGATCGGGACACGCTGGAGGGCGTTGTCGACCAGTTGCTGGTGGATCGTGGCTGGCGACTGTACCTGCATGAGATTACGACCGGCGGCATGATCGCGCAACGGCTGACCGCGGCGGGTGCGCGTGCCTTTGCAGGCGGCACCGTGGGAACCGCGACCGAAATCGCGGACGTGGAAAACGTTGAGGAATTCGCGTTTGACCGGGCTTCCGGGAGTTTGCTAGACTCTGGGTCTGACTGTGGATTGGCAATTGTGCCGGATCCACAGGAGCGCCGCAGCATCGCGGCGCTGGTGACACCGGAATCGCGGATTACTTGGGATGTCGGCGATTTCGCGCAGGGCGACCGAAACCAATTGCGCGCAACGGTGTATGCATTGGAGCAACTTCGCCGGACCCTGCTGGGTGTGCCGGTCGAATCGAAATAAGCGGAAGTTCTAGTCACTAGAAACAGCTTTCGGGCGCAGCCTGGAAGAAGAACGCAACGCGAGCGCCTTAATCATTGCCACGGGGATGCACCCGTCCCGGCGCCGCGACAATCTCCCCCCAACCAGCAAGAAATTCTAATCGGCGCCGTGTTGTATCTAGTCGCGGCGCCACGGGGTGAATTCAAAGACAGGGGCATTTTGACGATGTTTGAGCTAATTGCATTGATGCTGCTTTCGCAGCAACCCATGGAACCGTTTGCGCAGGGCATGGCTTCGTACTACACCGTAGCGAGCAGCAGCACAATTACCGCGTCCGGTGAAGAAATGCGGGACGACCTGCTGACCTGTGCAATGCTTGACGGCGAATTCGGGGAGCACTTCCTCGTGGTCGCCGACAATGGCAACTCGGTGATCGTAAAACTGAACGACCGCGGCCCGTATGTGGGCGACCGCAAGATTGATCTTTCGGAGGCCGCCATGCGCAAACTCGATCCGAGCGCGGGTCTGCTCAAGGTAAAAATCTACCGGCTTGGCACGGACCCGCCACCGAGCCTGCTGCTCTCCGCAAATTGATCCTTCATTCATAGGATCATCCACATTATATGAAACGCGACGCAGGCCTTGGAGCCTGCGTCGCGTTTCTGCATTGACGGATACTTAGAATGATGGCGCCTCGATGCGCTGCACGAATGCGAAGCGCGCGATCGAAGCGAGATCATTCACAGACACATCGGCGAGCACGATGTTGCTCGATGCCAAGACCGATGCGATGCGCACGCCGGCCTTCCGCAATTGCGCCAAGTGGGCTTCACGCACATCCTGAACGCGAATGAACACGCGCACCATGCCGTCCTTCACGACGACATGGTCTTTGGTGTAGGCACCTCCAACGACTTTCGCGGTGAGCCCACGCAATTCGGGCGCGATCTTCGACTGCACATCGGCATCGGATGTCGCCGTGTCCCCCGTCGTTTCTTCGGCGCCGCCGTGCCGCACCGCCATCTCCGGCGCGTTTATTTCGGCCGTGGGCGGCGGCGCTGACAGCATGGCCGCACCGCCACGTACGGCGTTGCCTTTCGGGAGCACGTGACGCATCGCCATCGGCTTTGGCGCGGGCGCAGCCGGTGCCGCGAGCAATGCGTGGTCTGCGAGGCCGAGGCCTGCCCGACTGACACCGTCCGGCAGTGCAACGGGCACCTCCACCTTGCGTGGTCGGCCGTCTTTGTTCACGACGCGATCCTCCACGGCGACGAAACTCGTGAACGGCGTCACCAGGCCATAGTCAAGCCCCAGTTGTACGATCGCCTCCTTCAGTTCACCCGACGGCCTGCCGCGCTGCATCCCCTGCCAGTCTTCCGCCATCAAGGCATCGATCCGCGCGCGCGCCCAGAGTGGCGCCAGCACGTCGTGCTCCGATGCGGTGCCCGGGAGGTCAACCGTGAGTTCACGCCGGTAGCGCCCTTGGACCGTGGAGCCATGTACGGTGATCGTTCCCCGGGCCGCCTGGGTGTAGCGTCCGGTGATCTGAATCGGTTGCGCGGAGAACAAGTCCGGCAAGCGCTCCAACGGCGGATGGAGATCAGCTACGGGAAGTCGACCGAAGTCGACCGTGATGTCGGTCAACACGGGGCGGTGAACGCGCTCGTAGAACCGCTCTGCGGCGGCGGCACTGCCAGATTCCAGCGTAACGATTTCCGCCGCACCACGCCCCTCGCGCGCCATGCCTTCGATGAGAAAGCGGTTCACACTGCTCCCGATACCGAAGGCGAAGACCCGGGCGGACGCGGCGCGCTTGCGAATCTCGCCGAGGATCTCCATGTCGTTTCCGATAAAGCCATCGGTCATGAAACAGACCACGCGCAGCCGCTGCTCGCTGTAGGGCCCGTTGAGCGCGGCGCGAATCGCCGGCATCATCTCGGTGATCCGTAAGCGATGAATGAGTCCCCCGTGCGCTGTGTTGCCCAGGCGCGGATCACCAAGCCGTCGGAGTATCGATAGAGCATGCCCTTGTCCCGACGCACCCATGAGATATCAACCGGACGACTGGTGGTCGCGGCGGTCGCCATGATCGTGATCGCCGTCGG
>JAUIKJ010000152.1 GCA_030430835.1 Candidatus Hydrogenedentota bacterium | reverse complement strand
CGATGATGCCCGAGCCCTGCGCGACGCCACCAACGATGTTGCCCTTGGGCGCGAAGTTCGGTGTGTCGTTGTTGTAGACCTTGTTGTCGAAGACACGGACGTCGTGTCCCTTCTGCATCGGCAGACCGGGAAGGTCAAACACGAGGATGCCGCCCGTGTTGTTTGTGGCCACGCAGTGGTAGACATCGGCACCGTGGCAATTCTCAATCTCGATTCCGGCCACGTTGTATTCGGCGCGGCTGTCTCGCACGATGACGTTCTTCGTCTGGCCGACGTAGATGCCGGCGTCAGACGCGCCGATGGCGACGCAGCCTTCGATCAGGACGTTTTCGGAACTCACCGGATACAATCCATAGGCGCCGTTGTCCTCATGCGGGCCGTTGGTCCACTCCGTACGGAGGTTGCGCAGCGTAAGGTTTTTGGCGCCGTTGGACTTGAAGCAGTTGCCCTTGGCGTCCTCGAAGGCGAAGTTCTCGAGGGTAACATCGTCGCTGGTAACCAAGAGACCTTCCGCGCCGGCGTCCTGCCCCTTGAAGTTCAGGACCGTCTTGTCCATGCCCGCACCGCGCATGGTCACACCGTCCACGTCCAGCGAAAGGCCCATGGTCATCTCGTAGGTGCCTGCGGCCAATTCGATCACGGTGCCCGGTTCGGCAAGGATCAGCGCTTCCTGCAGTTCCATCTGTGCATCCGGCCCGGGGGCGATGGCAACCGTCTCCGCGCCCACGGCGAAGGTGGCCAGGGTGAGGCCGCAACATGCGGCGATATTCCGGAATCCCATTTCGATTTCTCCCTGAAAAAGCGTTTTGATTGAAATTCTGAACAAAGTGCCAGTATGGCGCACACCCCGCGTTGCTTCAAGCGGGCTTTTCGCATTCTTCGACGATTCGCCGGCAATTTGATTCATCCTGACCGGCGGTCGCGAACCCTGTTCGCCGTTGCTAGACACGCGACGGCGGGCGCAAGTTTCATACAAAGGACGGCGGACCGGCAATTTGCCGGTCCGCCGCCTGTGAATACTACGGGAATCTACTGAGACGGCTCCGAGGGCGGATCCGGCTTCGCTGTGTGGGCCGGGGCTGCACCTGTTGCCGCTTGCGGCTTGGCGGCCTCCTGCGCCTCCGGTGTGGCTGCATCCGACTTTTCGTCGTCCGCGATACGCACCAGATACTCCGGCAATTCCACCCCTGCAATGTCCTTCATCGTGTGCAACATTGGGGGAAGAACATTGGCCATGCCGCTGAGGAAGTTCGCCGTGGCGTTCTTCCCATTGGCACCCTGCCCGTTTTCCCACACCACAACCTTGTCAAACTTAATCTTCGAGATGGCCTCGGCAGAGGTCTGGGCCAGGTTGTCGAGGTGCTCCAGCATGAGCATCCGGAAGGCCGCATCCGCGTCGCCGCAGGCGTTCACAATCTCACGGAGACCTTCGCCCTTCTGGCGCAGTTTCTCGTACTCGCCGCGCGCCTCGGCCTCGAGCCGTGCGAAGATGGCTTTGGCCTCGCCCTCCGCCTCGATACGGCGTTTCTCGGCTTCGGCCTCCGCCTCGACGATGGTCCGCGCCTTCTCGGCTTTTGCCGGTGCTTCAAGCTCGGCACGGCGTTCAGCTTCCACCCGTTCGGCTTCGGCCACAGCCGCCTTGGCCAGGGCAATGTTACGCGCTTCCAACACGGCCGCCTTGGATTGTTCGGTTCGGGTCTCGGCGCGCTGGAAGGCTTCGGCCTCCTCCACCTTCAGGTCGGCCAGCGACTTGGCCACCGCGGCCTTGGAGGTATTCTCGCCCTCGATCGCGCGCGCATCCGCCTCGGCGACCCGGATACGCTTGTCGCGCTCGGCGTCATTCACTTCCACTTCGCGCTGAAACGCGGCCTTCTGTTCGCCGATCTTTGCCTGGGCATCGGCGTTGGCCACGGAGACGCGCATCTCGCGCTCGGCGTCTTTGACGGCGGTGTCCCGCTCGAAGGCGGCACGTTCTTCGCCGACCTTCTGTTCTTTCTCATACTCCGCCACCCGAATCGCCTGCTCGCGTTGCGCGGCCTTGATGCCCACTGCCTGGTTCTTGTGTGCTTCGGCGACCTGCACCTCCTTCTCCCGCACATTCTCGGCCACCTTGATCTCGCCCAGTTTCTCCTGCTCCGCCACGTCGGCACGGGCCTGCTGCACGGCTTCGGACGCGGCTTTCTTGCCGATGGCCTCGATGTAGCCGGAGTTGTCGGTAATGTCGGTGATGTTCACGTTGATCAGCACCAGGCCGATCTTGCGCAGTTCCGGTTCGAGCGAGGATTGAATCTTGGACAGGAAGTTGTCGCGATCGCGGTTGATTTCCTCGATGCGCATCGAGGCGATCACCTGACGCAACTGGCCAAAGATAATGTCCTCGGATTGTTTCTTGATTGCCGCGACGGGCAGTCCAAGCAGACGAATCGCCGCGTTGTTCATGGTGACGCTATCCGTGCCGATGGCGACAGTGAAGACGCTGGGCACGTTGACGCGGATGTTCTCCATCGAGAGCGCGTCCCGCAGGGGCACCTCAATCTGGATCGGCTCGAGACTGAGATAGGCATAGTCCTGGATGAGCGGTACGATGAAGGCCGCGCCACCGTGAATACAGCGGGAACTGCTGCCGCTCCGGACCTTGCCGTAGATCACCATGATGTTGTTGCTGGGACAGCGCTTGTAGCGCGTGGCCAACAGCATCAGGAAACTCGCCACCAGAATCGCCGCGACCACGGCGATACTCGCTACAGTCAATGGAAACATGGCCTACTCCTCCTCAATCCGTCTGCCGCTTTACGGCCACGGTGTTCTCGTTGATGATTTCGTCGATGACGACCCGGCTGCCTGTCGCGATGGCATCTTCGTCCGTCATTGCCTCCAACTCGACGGAGCCGCCTGCGGCCGCCACCGTCACCTTGCCCACACCGGAACGCGCACCGGGAATGTTGAGATACACGGTCGCCGGCGCTCCGATGACCGACGCGATACGGAAGCTGCCGTCATGCCGCAGGGAATAAAGCAGGTGCATCATCCAGGCCACCACGAACATGGCAAAGGTACCACCGATCAGGCCGGCGACAAAGCTGAGATAGGTGCCCGCGCCGATCGACTGGGCGAGCAAACCGCCCAAGCCGAAAAAGGCCACCGCCGCCACCAGGCTCCGGAAACTCAGCACATGAAAGAAGATCGTGGAATCGGCATGCGGCTCGGCGATGTCATCCAGCATATCGATGGGCTGTTGCGTGGAGCCATCACCACTGAGGTCACCCTCCCCGGAAAAATCGGTGCTGCCCCCTTCGAAGTCGCCGGCCTGATCCCCGTCGAGGCCCAGCAGGGTGAGCAGGAACATGATGACCAGCAGCGTACTGCCGGCAATGGCACACACCAGGAACATGGTAAACATGGCAATCCCTCTCTCCAGCCGTCCGCATTGGCTCCGTCTGGCCCGTCTTCCCTAACTACCACGCGGACCCTGAATCTATTCACCACGCCCAAGGATTGCAAATGGCTTTGAGGTGCCGGCATTGGCGTAGCAAAGAAGAACACACTATGATGCGGCGAATCACGGAGAGTGTCTTCATGTGCCAGCTTCGCAATCTCACCAACGGTACCCGGGCGATTCGCTTGCTCTGCCTTTGGACCACGCTGTTCCCCTGCTGCGCCTGTGCGGCCAGCGCGCCGGATCCGGGCCGCCTCGGCGACGGCCAGCTTGCGACGGTATTGGAATCGCTGCGCAGCCGGCACAACTTGCCGGCGCTGGCCGGCTTCATTCTCCAAGGCGGCGAACTGCGCGAGATGGCCGCCGTCGGGCAACGGCGCGCGGACCAGCCGGATGCCGTAACGATCGAGGACCTCTGGCACCTCGGGTCGAACACCAAGGCGATGACCGCGAGCCTCGCCGCGCTGTACGTGGAAGGTGGCGCGTTGCGTTGGGAGACGACCCTGGCGGAACTTTTTCCCGAGCAGGCGGCCGCCATGCAACCGGCCTACGCGCCCGTCACCGTTCTGGATCTTCTCACGCACCGTTCGGGTCTGCCCGCAAACGACACCGAAGGCTACGGGCTGGCATCGCGCGCAATCTTCGCGGAACGGGCCCTGCGCCTCAAGCCCGCCAGGAAGCGCGGGACCTTTCTGTATAGCAACGTCGGCTACATCCTGGCGGGACACGTTCTGGAGCGTATCGCGGGCAAGCCATGGGAAGACCTGCTTCGCACGGAAATTTTCGCCCCGCTCGATATGCGCTATGCGGGCTACGGCCCGCCCGGCGCGAACGGCCCGACCGCGCCCTGGGGCCACCTCAGCCGCAAAAAGGCATGGTCGCCCCGCGATCCGTCGCAGCCCGGTGCCGACAACCCGGCGCTGCTCGGTCCCGCGGGTACGGTACATGCCCGCCTGTCCGACTATGCGAAGTTCGTCCAATGGCATCTCGAAGGTGCCCGCGGCCGGGCCCACCTCCTCGATCCCGCGACCTTCGCGCGGCTGCATACGCCGCCCAGGGGGGGGGACTATGCCCTGGGGTGGGGGTGCTTCCAACGCGCATGGGGCGGTGGCGAGGTACTCAGCCACAGCGGCAGCAACACCATGTGGTTCGCCACCGTGTGGCTCGCGCCAAAGGCCAACTTCGCGGTGTTCGCGGTCACCAACGCCGGCGGGGACCCCGTCGCTGCGGCGGTGGATGCCGCCTGCAGCGCGATGATCCAGCGCGTTCTGGCGGAGGATCCCGCACCGGAATAAGAGACGGGCGCGCCATGGTGGCGCGCCCGTGTGAAACCGGTTCCGTCTCGCGACTACTCGTTCTGAAACTCTTCTTCCGCAACAACCAGTGGCTGCAGGAGCGCCAACTGAATGCGCCCCGATACACTGGCCTCGTTTCCTTTCCAGATCGCCGTCCACTCATCCACCGACATCTGCGATCCGTCGCCCAATTGGTCCGGCCAAAGCGCACGCAGGGACTCCCGGCTCGCATTGGATACGCGGAGATCAGGGTGCTTGAGGAGATCAATCAGCGCGGGCGTCGCCTCCTGCGCGCCGATTCGGGCGAGCGCATAGGCCGCCTGGATCTGCACCTCCGTCTTGTCGTCGGCGAGCCCCCGAGAAATCAGGTCTACGCTGGCCTTGTGCGTGAGGCCGCCAAGCAACTCGATGGCTTTGGCGCGCGCTTCGAAGTAGTTGTTCTGCGTGGCCGCACGGAGTACCTGGATGGCCTGGCTCGAATCGAGGTAGGCCATGGCCTCCAACAGCGCCGGCACCTGAAAGTGCGAGGCATGGGGCAACAGAAAGGCGAGATAGCGGTAGACGTTCATTTCGCTCTGGAGCGCCATGAGCTTCTCCCGCGCTGCCATCCGTGTCGCCGGATCCTTCGGAAGCTCGTCGATCAACTCGCCCACCCGGCGGCGCTGCTCCGCCGTGAGTCCGGTCTTGCGAAGCATCTCCTCTTCTTCCGTCTGCCAGTAGGCATAGCGTTCCGCCAGGTCAATCTTGCCGGTCTTCTCGTTCTTCTCGATACTCGCGATCTCGTTGTCGCGATAGAAGACCTTCCGGCCGCCGGCGTCCACTTCGATGTAGCCATCGCGCTGCTTTACGGTGCCGTCGACCGATACACCGTTGTTCAGATGGATCGTGTCCGCCGCAGCGGTGCCGGCGCACAGGGTCAGCACCAGGCCGGACCACAGTATCCCTTGCTTCATACGCTGGGTCTCCTTCCTGATAGTTGACGACATCCTAGTTCACCGTTGCCGCGGGCGATTCGAAGTAGAACGCGGCGCGCGCGAACTCGATGCGCTTGTCGTTCTTAATCTGCAGGAAACGCTCGACGCGCGGGTCATAGAAGAGGTTCAGGCCGCGGCCGTTCGCACCCGGAACAAACATGCCCAGGTCCGCCGCGATGATCCCGCCGCGCACCTGCATCCGGCCGTTTGTATACGACTTGTGGCGCGTCTTGCTGCGGACGATGCTGAAGATGGCGTTGTTGCTGTAGAGCAGACCATCGAACATGAACTCACGGTAACTCGACGGGCGCGTCATTTCGTCCTCATGCCACATCTTGCGCAGCGTATCTTCCGAGATCCAGTTGCTCTCCGGATTGAGATAATGCAGCGCGGCACGATCCATGATCGCGTTGACTTCCGCGGGACTGTAGCCCTGACTAAAGAGGTAGTCGGGAATCGTCTTCACGCCCGGCTCGGTGTATTTCACCGAGTGCTCGTCGCCCACGTTGCCGCCACTGCCCTTGAGGCCGTGGTAGACATAGAGATTGTCCGGCTGGCTTTCGCGCAAACCGTAGAAGCGCGGCGTATAGGACGGGTCCGCCATCGCCTTCTCCAGTTCCATGTTGTTGAAGAGCGTGAGTTCGGCGGTGGCGAAGCTGAACTGCTGCCCCTTGCGGCCCGCTTTAATCTCACCCGCGTCCACGGAGTCCTCGTCGAAGTAGCCCCACTTGAGCGTCTCGCCGTTGGACGTGTTCGTCCGGTGCTCGTCGCGCGCGTGGATGCTGTACTTCGACCATTTCGGATACTTCTTGTTGTCCTGCGACGAATCGTTGACCCCGCGTACCGTGAGGTAGTCGCCCATCATGATGCTGCCGCCCGCGACCAGCGCAAAGGCGTTCTCCGTGCCGTCGTCGGCCACACCAAATTCACCCGGCGCGTCATCGTAGGTCGTGTCGCCCATGATGTAGACATTGCCGCGTGCATGGATCAGGCCTTCGCCCTTGATGGGGCCCTTGATAACCAGATCGCCATCCACGGCCACCGCGCGGTTGATGATGATGGGGTCGTCGTTTGTACCCACCAGAATCAGGTTGCCCTCGTACACACCGGTCGCCTGCAAGTCTTCCCGTGCACTGTTCGACGAGGTCGGGAATTCGTCGTCGGCGTAGATGGATCCGTTCGGCACGCCATAGGCCACGCCCGCAGAAATGGATCCCGTGCCATCGTCTTCGCCGTACTCGAATTCGATGGTGCCGTTCGCGGTGTTCGTGATCAGTTCAAATTCCTCGTCGTCGACATAGCGGTTGTCGTTCTCATCCGGGAAGGGCGCCGGGAAAGAGTTCGGCAGGGGGCCATCCGTCTGCGCCTCCGGATCGGTCGGGT